>NCHI01000003.1 GCA_002281815.1 Methylotenera sp. 24-45-7 | reverse complement strand
TCGTGTGGGTATTGCGCAAGCTATTATTCATCGCCCAATGGTGGTGATTCTAGATGAGCCTACCGTCGGTCTGGATCCTATTCAAATTCGTGATATTCGCGCCTTGATTCGTGAAGTGGGTGGCGAGCACAGTGTCATTATTTCCACACATATCTTGCCTGAAGTTGAGATGGTGTGTGACCACGTACAGATTATCGATAAAGGTAAGTTGGTATTTAACGGTTCTATCGATGTGCTGAAACGTCAACGCGTCGGCAATAAACTGCTGGTTGGTTTGCGTAATGCACCAAATGCGCAAGAGCTGCTAAAAATTAACGGCGTAGCAGACGCTGAAACTTTATCAACAGGTCTGATTCGCGTTAGATTTGAAGATGGCATTGCGCCATCTGAAGCCATTGTGCAAACCGCAGTTGAGCAAGGTTGGGGTTTGTATCAAATTGCGCCTGACCAAACTAGCCTAGAAGATGTGTTTGTACAGCTCACTTACCAAGAGCCTGCGATTCCAGCTGAACAAGCTGCGGCTTAATATTCAAGCGAATAACACTATTAGAATTTAATGCAGAATTAAGGTTTATTTATGATTATTAATGTAGCAAGAAAAGAATTAAAAAGTGTTTTTGCCTCGCCTATGGGCTGGGTGATTTTATCTTTATTAATGTTCGCGTTCGGCACACAATATTTAAATGCAGTGAATGATTATTTTGCAGTGATGTCTGGCGCCATGCGCCCCGCAGAGCGCACCGGTGTGACGCAGTTTGTGGGGCAATCGGTGTATGGGCTGGCTTCATTTATTATGCTGTTTGCTGTGCCCCTGCTCTCTATGCGCTTGATTTCAGAAGAGCGCCGTAGTCAAACCCTACCGTTTTTGTTCAGCGCACCAATTTCACTCACTGAGATTGTAGTTGGCAAATTTTTGGGCTTGGTGGCATTTTTAAGTATTTTGATTGTGTTTATTGTGGCCATGTTAAGCACGCTGAACATTTGGTCTGATATTGATTTTGGCTTCATATTTGCTAACTCACTGGGTTTGCTGTTGATGGTGGCGAGCTTTTCGGCATTGGGTATTTATTTCTCTAGCCTCACCCAGCAACCGGTCATCGCGGCAATTCTTACTTTTATCGCCTTGTTTGCGCTGATGATGCTAGATCGCTATTTTGCGGGTGACCCGAATCATATTTTGGGGAGCTTGTCATTGACACGCCACTTTCAATCATTCTCTAGCGGCCTAATCGATACTGCCGACATTGCCTACTTTGTTTTATTTGCTGTGACATTTTTAACCCTAACCGTGCGTCGCTTAGATGCTGACCGCTTAAGAGGTTAATTGGAATCTTCTATGAATATCAATCGTAAATTACGTTTTCAATTACTAGTACAAAACTGGTTTTTTGTAGTGCTGTTTTTAATGTTGGTGGTTTTGTTGGGTTATCTAGCCAGCCAATACCATATCGCTAAAGACATTACCCAAGCCAATCGCAACATTCTGACGCAGGGTAGTGTGAACGTACTCAAGCAGATGAAAGCACCAATTAATGTCACTGTTTATGCCACCAAAGATGATGCTTCAAGTGGCGAAACTTTCCGTAAAGGTATCGTGGACTTTTTTGCCAGATATCAGCGCGAGAAAAAAGACATACGCCTGACCTTTATTAACCCGTCTGAAGAGCCAAAGTTGGCGCAAGAGGCGGGTGTAAAAACCGATGGTGAAGTTGTGATTGAATATCAAAAACGTGTTGAGCACATTGTGCCACCGTTTGCAGAACAAGAAATCACCAATTTATTAGTCCGCTTATCTCGCACCAACCAGCAAGCGGTGATGTATTTAGATGGTCATGGCGAGCGTAACCTGCTCGGTGTCAGAAATCATGACATTGGTGAATTTGGTAAGCAATTGGAATCAAAAGGCTTTAAGTTTGCCAACCCAGATTTAACGATTGCACAAGCGGTGCCTAGCAATGGCGCCATGCTGGTGATTGCTAGCCCGCAGGTAGATGTGAGCGAAGTAGAAGTTAAAAAAATTAAAGCTTATCTAGAAGCCGGCGGTAATTTGTTGTGGTTGTTGGATGATGACAATTTGCGTGGCTTGAAAGAGGTTGCCGATTACCTTGGTATGCAAGTATCACCAGGCACAGTGATGGATTTGGCTTCGGCGCAATATGGCGCGGATGCCCGCGTTTCTTTCGCCAGCTTGTATGGTGAGCATGCCATCACCAAAAACTTTATGTTGCGTACTTTGTTTCCGGATGCACATGAGGTGACTGCGAGAGGCACTGATGAAAACGGTTGGAAAGTCAGTAGTTTGGTTGAGGTGGCGCCAAATGGCTGGCTAACCGCTAAAAAACTCGCAAAAAATGAAAAGCCTGAATTCGACGAGAAAAACGATAAACGTGGGCCGATTAATATCGGCGTTGCCTTAGAGCGCACTTACGGCAAAAAAGGCCAACGCGTGGTGATTATGGGTAATGCTAACTTTTTGTCGAATACGTTTATTACTAACGGCGGCAACCTTGATTTTGGCGTGAATATTGTGAACTGGTTAGCTGGTGATGATAGCTTGATTACCATTCAGCCTATGCCGTTAAAAGATATCAACGTGCAAATTCCAGACACTAAAACTGGTGTTGCGGTTGCTTGGACGGTGTTTCACAGCTTCCAATACTTTATCCCACTTGGCTTCTTGTTAGCTGGCTTATTGCTGTGGTTGAAACGCAGAAAAGCATAAGTTTGGTCGTTGCGTAAATAGTGTTTTATTTGAAGGTGTTACATGAAAAAACGTTGGTTACTTAATTTAATTTTGTTAGCCGTAGTAGCTGGTTTAGTTACATTTTTGTATATGCGACCAAAGCCTGAGACAGCCAAAGACAGCAGCTATGAAGTTTCATCTTACAAAATGGCAGAATTTAACACCATTAAAGTGGAGTTTCCGGCCAAGGCTGCGCTGACGTTTGAAAAAACAGATAACTTTTGGTATCTCACTGCACCTCATAAAACACGCGCTGACCAAGCTTCGGTGCAACGCATTTTGTCGATAATTGCCGCAACTAGCCGTGAAAAGCTGAGTGCTTCGGATTTGGAAAAGTTTGGCTTACATCAGCCATCGCTTAAATTAACGCTATATCGTGATAAAACTAACTTCGAGGAGTTTTTGTTTGGCACGCATAGCCCGCTTACCGACGAGCAATATGTTTCGCATAAAGATGCGGTTTATCTGATTTCAAATTCATATGGCGAAGCAGCTTCTATACAGACTTTGGAGCTGATAGACAAAGCACCACTGAAGCCAACAGAAAAAGTCGCTGGCTTTGATTTTGGGCGTTTAGAACAATGGGAAGCCACGGGTTTAAGTCTCGATATGGTGGATGGGAAATGGAAAGTGTCTCTTGCTAATGCCAAGCCTACGCAAAATGAATTAAACGAATGGGCAGATTACTCATGGATACATACCCGCGCTAAATCGGTGGATTTTTATACACCGGATCGCAAAATTACTTATCCATCATTTCAAATCAAAATGGCCGATGGCAGTAAAGTGCATTTTGATAAAATTCAAGAGTCACCAGAGCTGATTATTGCGCGTCCCGATGAGGGGTTGGTATATCACTTCCCACAGGACGAAGGCTTTGTAATGCTAAATCCGCCGATTAATCTGCCTAACTAGCATTTTGTTTAACTAGCATTTGTTAAATTTGCCAATTAGGACAGCGGCACATGCCTGAATTGCCCGAGGTTGAAACCACTAGACTAGGGCTAGTGCCACTCATAGACAAAACCGTAGCCAGCGTAATCATCCGCAACGCATCATTGCGCTGGCCAATTCCTCAGAATTTGCCTGAACTACTACAAGGCAAAACGCTGAGAGCACTCAGCCGCCGCGCTAAATATATCCTCGCCCATTTTGACAACGGTGTGTTATTGCTGCACTTAGGCATGTCTGGTCGCATTTGTTTGCTAGAACAAAATGAAGCTCCGCAAAAGCATGACCATTTTGATATTGTTTTTGTGAATGGTCAGGTGTTGCGTCTGCGCGACCCAAGACGCTTTGGCGCAGTATTGTGGGCAGGTGATAATCCACAGGAGCACATGCTGCTAAAAGTGTTGGGGCCGGAGCCGCTAGAGCAGGATTTTACCGCGGACTATCTTTACCGAAACATTCGTACCCGCAGTGTGGCTATTAAAATTGCCGTGATGGATAGTCATCTAGTGGTAGGGGTGGGCAATATTTACGCCAGTGAGTCACTGTTTCGTGCGCGTATACACCCAGAGCGACCAGCCAAAAGCCTCAGCAAAGCGGAGTGCGCACGCTTGGTCACGGAGATTAAAAGTACCTTGTCCGATGCACTTGCCGCTGGCGGCAGCAGCCTGCGCGACTTTTTTGGTGCCGATGGTAACCCGGGATATTTTCAGCAGCAATACTTTGTGTATGGGCGTGCTAATGACAAGGCAGGAGAGCCGTGCCGCGTGTGTGGAGCGCCGATTAAAATGATACGTCAAGGCCAGCGGTCTACGTTTTATTGTGGGAGTTGTCAGGGGCTTAGACGAGTTTAGCGTGCTAGATTCTGCACATGAACTACTTTAACTGCAGTTTTTCTAAAACCGTCGGTCTCGCCCGACAGTCGAGTTTCTTTCTTTTGCTTAGCCAAAAGAAAGAAACCAAAGAAAAGCCTCCATGAAGCCTGCGCTACTCAGCGTGGCTGAAATGGGCTAGGGCTAAGCACGAACCCACGATGTCTTTAAAGAATCTGGGTGTAGTTTTGTCTGCGTTAAACTGTGGCTAAATTAAGCCCAGCCAATTTAATGCTGATGCGGCCTCGCTGCATGTTCGTGCAAATAACCATGTGGCCCGCTTGGGCTACCAGCTATTTTTTGCGGAATGAGTGAGCCGATAATCATCCCTAATATGCTCACCCCTAATCCCAGCAGTTGCGGCGGTACTAGGCTTTGTTCACCAACTAAAACTTCTACTAGTATCCAGGTGCTAATGCCACCAATGATGGCTGCCAGCGCACCTTGTGAGGTGGCTTTTTTCCAGAATGCGCCAAATACTAAGGGTACGAAAGCGCCGGCTAAGGTAATTTTATAAGCGGATTCCACCATGCCGAAAATGGAGTGATTGGAATTGAGCGCATATAGCAACACGCACACCCCAAATACTACTAGGCAAATACGCATCACCAATAAAAAGCCTTTATCTCCCAAGTGCGGCATGTAGCCGCGCACAATGTTCTCTGCGAATGACACGGAGGGCGCCAGCAATGTGGCGGATGAGCAGCTCATGATGGCAGACAGCACTGCACCAAAGAAAATGGCTTGCGCGAATACAGGTGTGTGTTGCAGCACTAGTGTAGGTAAGACTTTCTGTGAGTCTTCGAGCACCAATTTGCCGAATATGGCAGGGTCGATGAGCGTGGCGGCATAGGCGATGAACATCGGCACAAAGGTGAAGCAGAAGTAAACTGTGGCGCCTAAAATTGAGCCCCATAGCGCGATTTTTGCGCTTTTGGCTGAAGTGATGCGCTGAAATACATCTTGTTGCGGAATTGAGCCTAGCATCATGGTCATCCAGCCGCCGAGGAAGGTAATCCAAACCCAGATATCTGCCCCTTTTGGAAAGAAATCGAGCTTGCCTGCGGCGCGCGCATGGTCGATGACAGGGGCTACACCGCCGGTCATGCCAGATACGATGTTGCCGATGTACAGCAGGCCACCTATCACCACAATCATCTGCACAAAATCCAGCACCGCAACCGACAGCATGCCGCCCAATGTGGTGTAGGTGAGCACAATCGCCATGCCTAATATCATGCCGGTTTCTTCACTCACCGCGCCGTCCGTAATCATATTGAAAATCAAGCCTAGAGCCTTAATTTGCGCGGCCACCCAGCCTAAATATGAAACAACGATAGCGAGCGTAGTGAGCACTTCTACCGAGCGGTTATAGCGCATGCGGTAAAAATCGCCTAAGGTCAGAATGTTGAGTTTATAAAGCTGTGTGGAGAAGAAAAAACCTGCAATAATCAAACACATGCTGGAGCCAAACGGGTCTGCGGCCACGCCGTTTAAGCCTTCAGTGACAAAAGTGGCAGAAACACCAAATATCGCTTCGGCGCCAAACCAAGTAGCAAATACGGTAGCCATCACCACTGGCAATGGCAAGTGCCTGCCGGCGACAGCGTAGTCTTTGGCATTTTTGACACGCATGGCGGCGGCAAGGCCAATGCCGATTGAAATCGATAAGTAAATGACCACAAACCAGATGAGCATGTTAACTACCTAAAAATTACTCGACGCGGGTCCAAGTTTGCGAGCGACCAATCAGTGAAATACCGATGTAACCGCGCACTTCAAGTTGGTTGCCACTGCTGTCTAACTTCATCAAGCAGCGATAAGTTTTGCCGTTTTCCGGGTCAAGAATTTCGCCACCTTCATAGTGACCATCAATCAGTTTGATGCCTTTAACAATCGTCATGCCCACAATGCGCTGACCTTTGCGTTCGTCTTTGCACTTGTCACAAACGGCGTCTGGCGTATCAGAAGCGAGTAAACCTTTTTCAATCACTGCGCTGAATTCGCCGTTGGATTCGTTAATTCGCACCAGTGAGCGCGGCTTGCCGGTGTTATCGTCTATGGTGCGCCAAAGCCCGGCCGGGGTGGCAGCAAAGGCGCTACCGTAAAAACCCATGATTAAAAGACTTAAAACTACGATGAGCTTGCTTTTCATAATCATTCCTTTGTTTGAAATATGTTTAAATTAATGCATTAAAAAACTGCTAATCACCAAGCCAATTTCAACGACCGCCAATATCACGATTGCAATGACTAGTCTTTTTTGCCATAGCGCTTGGTTTTGCTGCGCCTCTATGAGCTTTTCAATTGCGCTACTAAGCGGAATGCTTTGCTCTGCTTGATTGGTTTGTGCTAAAAATTGATGTGCTAATCTTGGCATTTCTGGCAGTACTTTTGCAATATGCGGCAGCTCTTTTTTTACTGTTTTTAGCAGTGCGCGCCAGCCAATTTGCTCACTCATCCAACGCGTCAGAAATGGTTGCGAGCTTTTCCATAAATCTAAATTTGGGTCTAGCTCGCGTCCTAAGCCTTCAATGTTGAGCAGGGTTTTTTGCAGCATAATTAGTTGTGGCTGAATAATTACCCCAAAGCGGCGCGCCATCTGAAACAAGCTGAGCAGGGTGCGCGCAAAAGAAATGTCTTTAAGCGGCTTGTCGAAAATAGGCTCGCAAATAGCGCGCACCGCAGTTTCCAGTTCTTCACGTTTGGTGTCTGCCGGCACCCAGCCAGATTCAATGTGTGCTTGGGCTACATCGCGGTAATCACGGTTGAAAAACGCCAGAAAATTACGCGCCAAATAGTATTTATCGGTGTCGTTCAACGACCCCATAATGCCGAAATCCAGCGCAATGTATCTGCCATCATCAGCAACCTGAATGTTACCCGGGTGCATATCGGCATGAAAAAAACCATCTCGAAACACCTGTGTGAAAAAGATTTCTACACCATCGACGGCCAGCTTGGGGATATCAATCCCTTTTGCCAGCAGTGTGTCGCGCTGGCTGATAGGCGTGCCATGCATGCGCTGCATGACCATCACTTCTTTACGGCACCAATCCCAATGCACTTCGGGTACGATAAGTTTAGTTTTGTCAGAAAAATTGCGCCCGAGTTGGCTGCAATTGGCGGCTTCTAGGGTTAAATCCAGCTCGCTTTGTGTGTGGCGCGCAAACTCAGCTACTACTTCGCGTGGTTTAAGGCGCTTTACTTCTGATGAAATACTTTGCAGCAGCCATGCCATGGTATCCATTAGCAATAAGTCATGGGCAATGGTATTTTCAATGTTGGGACGCAGCACTTTAACAGCCACTGGTTCTCCATGCGGTAAGTGAGCAAAATGCACTTGCGCGACAGAAGCGCTGGCGATGGGTACTTCGTCAAAATCTAGAAATAGTGCAGATAAAGGTTGCTCGAAGGCGTTGGTGATTACCCGTTCCACTTCTGTAAATGCAAACGGTGGTACTTGGTCTTGCAATTTGGTCAGTTCATCTGCAATGTCAGGTGCAATCAAGTCACGGCGCGTGGATAACATTTGGCCGAACTTCACAAAAATTGGCCCTAGGCTTTCCAATGCGAGCCTGAGTCGCTCACCGCGTGGGATTTGTTTGTTACGCCAAAACAACAGCGTATTAAGCACATATTGCAGCGGTTTTAATTTGGTGTGGCTGAGTATGAACTCATCCAAACCAAAGCGTAGCGCAATAAAAATAATGTAGATGAGTCTGAAGATGCGCATACTTAATTAAGGATTAACTTTTATCTGATGGGGTGGCGTGTGTCGTACCTGACAAGGTTTTAGCAAATTTATTTAAACGTTTTTCCAAGCGTTCTGTATCTGCGCGCAAGGTATCAATATCGGTGTTAAATTGCTCAATGTGACGTTTTTTAGCCAACATGGGTTTTTCTTCTTGCCAGTATTCGCTGACCATTTCAGCCAAATTAATGCTGGTTTGCTTCACGGTGTTTGTGGTGTTGCGTGCAAACTCGCCAATTTGATAAGCAGGCACATCACCAATCACTTTGCTAAAATCGTCTTCATAATCCCAGCGTATTTGCGCAAATACCTTCGCTATGGTGGTCGCTAAATGCGTATCGCCATCCACTTGAATTTGCAATTTTGCAGATTCGTCTTTTGCGATTAAGCGCGGCAGCAAACTCGGCGGTATGGTAATGATTGCATCTGGAATGTTGGTTTCACCAGCACTGGCTAGGCTACCATTTTCAAGAATCACCAGCGTGGTTTTAAATAGCACAAAGTTTAGCTGCACCGATTGGCCAGCATAGGGTTTTAGCATGGGTGCTGCCCACGCATTTTGCGCCAGCAGGTGCTGCATAACGCTAGTAGATAAGCCTTTAAGCATCAGGTTTTATAGCCTTTATGTAAGGCCACCACACCAGCGGCAAGATTGTAATAATCGACCTTGCTTAAACCTGCATCCAGCATCATTTGCTTAAGTGTTTCTTGGTCTGGGTGCATGCGTATAGATTCAGCTAAGTATTGGTAGCTTTCGGCATCTTTGGCTAATAATTTGCCCATCAGCGGCAGCAATTTAAAAGAGTAAACATCATAAGCTTTTGACAGCGGTTGCCATACTTTTGAGAATTCCAGCACTAATAAACGACCGCCTACTTTGAGTACGCGCTGCATTTCCACCAGTGCACGGTCTTTATGTGTCATGTTGCGCAAGCCAAACGCCACAATCACGCAGTCGAAATAGTGGTCAGGAAACGGCAGTTTTTCTGCATCGCATTGCAGGGCTGGCACATTTAAGCCGGCATCCAGCATGCGGTCACGCCCTACACTCAGCATGGAGGCGTTGATGTCGGTGAGAATCACTTGGCCTTCTGCGCCTACTTTTTGTGCAAATAGCTTGGATAAGTCGCCGCTGCCGCCTGCAATATCTAGCACTTTGTCGCCCTTGTCAACGCCGCTAATATTCACCGCAAATCGTTTCCAGCCGCGGTGCATGCCCGCCGACATCACGTCGTTCATTAGGTCATAGTTATCCGCTACTGAATGAAATACTTCAGCTACTTTTTTTGCCTTTTCAGATTCGGCTACGGTTTTAAAACCAAAATGCGTATTGTGTTCTGTCGTCATGGTGTTCTTCTGTTAAGCGATATTTTTTCTGACATGACCGGATGCGCTAAGTTTACCCAGATATTCCAGCCATAGCGCTTCGTAGTCACGCGCTAGGTCATAAAGATAATCCCAAGAATATAGCCCAGTATCGTGACCATCGGAGAAGATGAGTTTAACCGCATAATTGCCTACTGGCTCAATGGCTAAGATATTCACCTCTTCTTTATCAAGTTGCAGCACTTCTTGTCCTGGGCCGTGACCTTTTACCTCGGCCGAGGGCGAATATACACGCAGAAACTCGCATGACAGCTTGCATTCGGTGTTGTTATCAAATTTGATTTCCAGCAAGCGCGAAGCTTGATGTAATTTTATGTCGATAGGACGCGGTGTGCTATGGCTTAAACCACTCATAATTTAATCAAATATTTAAAAAATATGATGATAACAGAATGGTGCGGCAAGCTGATATAACAAGCAAACAGCCGCTTATATTTAAAAAGCTACCGTTTATCTGAATGTTATTTTAAAAACCATGATTAGAGGATTGATTTAATTTGCGTTTGTAATCAAAAATGATAAAGTTACATTATGTAATTAGTGCGTCTAAGGACCATCATGGCCGAAAATAATTTAGCTAAACAATTCGCAGTATATTCCGTGTGGCGCAAAGGCTTGGTGCAGTCTATTTGTGACTATCGAAACTGGCTAAATGGCCAGGAGCTAAATGATGCGCAAGTTGATCAGCGCATTCAACATCTCTTAGACAGATTGCACGAAGATAAACTCAACGTTGCCTTTGTGGCGGAGTTTTCTCGCGGTAAATCCGAGTTAATCAACGCAATCTTTTTTGCAGGTTATGGCACACGCCTACTGCCATCAAGCGCAGGCCGCACCACCATGTGTCCTACTGAGTTGCTGTTTGATAAAAGCAAACCAACCTCTATCATGATGTTGCCGATTGAAACCCGGTTGTCTGACGCCAGCACTTCAGAATATAAACGCTACCCTGATGAATGGAAAACCGTGACGTTCGATGTAGACTCGAACGAGAGCATGGTTCAAGCTTTTAAAGAGGTGAGCAGTACCAAGCCAGTCACAATTCAAGAGGCTGAAAAATACGGTTTATTTGATCCTAATAGTGCAGATGATGCACTGAATCTGAACAAAGACGGCACAGTTGATGTGCCGTGCTGGCGTTATGCCATTATCAATTTCCCGCATCCTTTATTGGAGCAGGGGCTGGTTATTTTAGATACCCCAGGATTGAACGCGATTGGTACCGAACCTGAGTTAACCATCAACATGCTGCCTAACGCGCATGCGGTGTTGTTTATTTTGGCAGCTGACCAAGGTGTGACTAAGTCTGAGATAGACGTTTGGCGCCAATACATTAGTGGCACCCGCTGGAAACAAAAAGGTCGCCTTGCCGTTATGAACAAGATTGACGGCTTGTGGGATGAAATGAAAAACGAGCAAGAAATTCAGACTGAGCTTACCAAGCAAATCAAGACCAGTGCTGACTTGCTAGGTTTGGAAACTAACCAGATTTTCCCAGTTTCTGCTCAAAAAGGCCTGCTGGCCAAAGTGAATAAAGATGAGGCTTTACTGGTTAAAAGCCGTGTGCTTGAGCTAGAGAAGGCTTTGTCCGATCAGTTGATTCCTTCTAAACAGGAAATTGTGCGCGATAACACGCAGAATGAAGTAGAAGATTTAATCAGTAATTCGCATATCATTTTAGATGCGCGCTACTCTGGCATCAACGAGCAATTGTTGGAGCTGCGCGGTTTGCGCGGCAAAAACGAAGATGTGGTTGAGCACATGATGAACAAAGTCAAAGTTGATAAAGAAAACTTTGAAAAAGGGCTGCAACGCTTTCAGGCCTTGCGTAGCATTTTCTCGCAGCATACAAATCGCTTGTTTACCTTGCTGGGCATGGAGTCTCTCAAGCAACACGTACACACGACGCGTGAGACTATGATACAAGCCAATTTCACTAAAACTATCCGCGAGGCTATGGATAACTTTTTCAGTGAGTTGAAAGATCGCTTGGCGTCATCTGATGCGCAAATTGATGAAATCAAAAAAATGATGGACGTGATGTATGAGAAGTTTTCAAAAGAGCATGGTTTGCGTAAATCTGAACCGCCGGCTTTTTCAACTTTACGTTATCAAAAAGAATTAGCCAAACTCGAGCGTGCTTATAAAGAGCAGTTTAATACTGCGTTTAATATGATTGCCAACGAAAAAATGACGTTGACGACCAAGTTTTTTGAAACCTTGGCTAGCCGCGTGATTCATGTGTACGAAGTGGCAAACCGCGATATTGAAAACTGGTTGAAGGCAGTGATTGCACCGATGGAGTCGCAAGTGCGCGAACATCAGTTGCAACTGCGTCGCCGCTTAGAGAGTATCAAGCGTATTTATAAAGCAACAGATACGCTAGAAGACCGCATCTCTGAATTAGAAGCGATTGAAAAAAGCATACAGGGGCAAATTAACGATTTGAATAACTTGCGCGACCAGATCAGATTAGCTTTGCAGTTTACGCCTAGCCCAGAAATGGTTGCTGCAGCTTAAGTCACTGATTGAAATGCCAGACGTAAAAAAGGCTGCAATTGCAGCCTTTTTTATGATGCTTGTTTTCGGATAACTGGCGCTGTATTAGCGGCTGGCTAACATCAAGGTCTTCATTTTTTGCATCGCTTTTTGTTCAATCTGGCGAATACGTTCGGCTGATACACCAAATTCAGCAGCCAGCTCATGCAGAGTTTTACCGCCGCTTTCTTGCAACCAACGTGCTTCAACCACACGACGGCTTCTTTCATCTAGGTTTTGTAAGGCTTGTGCCAAACCTGTAGTTTCCGCGTGTTCAAATTGCTTAGCTTCTAATGCCTCAGATGGTGTCAGGCCTTCATCAGGCAAATAAGCAATCGGGCTGTAATGTTCGTCACTATCGTCATCGATATTGGCTTCAAGCGAAATTTCATGCCCATTCAGGCGCGCTTCCATCTCTAGTACTTCTTCAGGTTTTACATTGAGTTCACGTGCAATATGGCTGACCTCTGCCGGTTGCAAACTATTAATGCCTGATTTCATGCTGCGTAGATTAAAAAATAATTTACGTTGTGCCTTGGTGGTGGCAATTTTGACTAAACGCCAATTTTTAACGATGTACTCGTGAATTTCGGCCTTAATCCAATGCATTGCAAAAGACACTAAACGCACACCACGCTCGGGGTCAAAGCGTTTAACAGCTTTCATCAAACCAATATTACCTTCTTGAATCAGATCGGCCTGCGGTAAACCATAGCCGTTGTAACCGCGCGCAATGCTGG
Organism: Methylotenera sp. 24-45-7; assembly: GCA_002281815.1. GTDB lineage: Bacteria > Pseudomonadota > Gammaproteobacteria > Burkholderiales > Methylophilaceae > Methylotenera. The sequence continues at coordinate 24,719 of NCHI01000003.1, read as the reverse complement.
TGACTAGGCGTAGATGCGAAACAATCAGCTTACGTGCAGCTTCAAGGTCGTTTTCTGCTTTGAACTTGACGGCCAAGTCATACTCTTCTTCGGCAGAAAGAATAGGATAGGCTTTGATAGTCCTGTTGTATTGCTCAAGGCTGTCAGCAGCGGTAAGTACTGGAACTGTTAAAGCAGTGGTCATTGACGTTGTGTCCTCCTTATTAATCTAAATTTTAGCACTCCCGATTAGAGAGTGCTAGTGTTTAAAAGTTTCAAATTGTTAGTGAGATGCTAGGTAAGTAAACTTAATGCAGATTGAGATACTAATGGTAAGTGCCTGATATTAACTTTTAAAAGTTAACAAACGCTATATGATGGATTTACGGCACGTAATGGCTTGTTGCCGCAGGCTTTTCAGCACGATGGCGTTGCATCAAGCTAGCCACCAAAATCCCTGCCTCATACAATATCCATAATGGCACTGCTAACATAAACTGTGATATCACATCGGGCGGCGTGAGAATCGCGCCCAGTACAAAAGCACCAACAATGACATAGGCACGGGCTTCGCGCAAAGCTGCAACAGTGACCAAGTTTGCAGTCACCATCAGCACCACTGCTACAGGCACTTCAAATGCGAGCCCAAACGCGACAAACAGTGACATGGCAAAATCCAGATAATTGCCGATGTCGGTCATTACGGCCACGCCTTCTGGTGCGGTGTTGCTGATAAAGCCGAATACAACAGGAAACACAAGAAAATAGGCAAATGCCATACCACACAAAAATAGTAAGGTGCTGGCAAATATGAGCGGCCAGATCATGCGGCGCTCATGCGTATATAGCCCGGGCGCGATAAACGTCCATATCTGATATAAAGAATGTGGCAGAGAGATGACGCAGGCGCTCAGTAAGACTACTTTCATTGGCACAAAAAACGGGGTAGTTACATCCGTTGCGATCATCTGGCCACCACTCGGTAGGCTTTGCAGCAAAGGCATTGCAAGAAAATGGTAGATATCGTTTGCAAACGGAAACAAGGCAATTACTACCAACAGTAATACCACGACAATACGCAATAAGCGGTTTCGCAACTCAATTAGATGCGTCACAAAGCTATCATTAGCGCTCAACTTAACGCCCCTTGTTTAGCAACCGGCTCAACCGATTCTAAGTAAGTTGGCGCGACTGTTGCTTGTGTTGCACTGTCAGCTGTTTGCTTATCATGATTGATGATTTGGCCTACTTTGTAAGGCGCTGAATCCGCATATGGTGCGTTCTGGCGTATCTCTTCTTGTAGCTTTTGCAACTCTTCTAAACGCAGTTCACGGTTGATATCTGATTTCACATCGCTAGCGTACCTTTGCGCTCTGCCCAAAAGATGGCCTAGTGTGCGTGCGACTTTGGGTAGTTTGTCTGGGCCTATGACAATTAAGCCCACGACACCGATGACAGCCAGTTCTGAGAAGGCGATATCAAACATGAATTAATTGCTCCCGGCGGTCTTGATTATTGCTTTACTTTTTGACCGATATCGTTTTCTACGGTGTAGCCGCCGTAGGCATCGTGATCAAGTGCAGGATTGGTTTTGCCTTCATTGACGGCTTCTTTAAAACCTTTGACTGCGCCGCCAACATCACCACCGATGTTGCGTAATTTTTTGGTACCAAAAATTAAAGCGACAATCACCAGAACCACCAACCAATGCCAGATGCTAAATGAACCCATGCTTAATACTCCTATTTATTGAATCCTTGCTAAACAAGGATTGATTTACATCAGTGTCTTTCCCCAACGCGAGATAGGGTCAGCGTTTCGAGCGGGGTTTCCCCAAAAAGCTCGCGATAATAGCGCGAGAACAGACTCATGTGCCAAAAGCCCCATTTGGCAGCGACACTGGCGATATATCTGACCTGATGTGGCGCTGATTGCAGCTCGGCACGAATTTTATGCAGCCGCACATTACGCATATAAGCCACTGGTGTAATGCCCAGCACGCGTGCGAATGCGTGATTCAAGGTGCGGCGGCTAATGCGTAGTTCTGTGCAAAGCTCACCTATCGTGAGCGGATAGCCTGAGCTTGATAGTGTCGAGTCGCGCACCCGATTCACAATGTAGCGATGAATACGTTGGTCATAGTGATGGCTGGGGTTTTGATTCGCTTGTAACAGTGTTTGCAAGCAGGTAGACATCATTTCATCTTCAAAATGGCGCCACATCTGGTCGACATCAGCGCTATCCCGAAACTCTGTTATATAACGCATACCGTCTACCAGCGCTGCCTGAAAGCGCGAGGTGACTTCTTTGGGTAGTATTTCAACCGGTTTGACGTTCGCCATCATTTTGCGCAGATCAGCCCATTCTACTTGTGCAGCATATTCTTCCAAACGCTGCGCTGAGATGACAACAGCCGTTATTTCCGACAAATTCGAGGTGCGAAAAACCAGTTCAGAATTTTTATCTAGCGTAATCAGCGAATTTTCTTTAACTGGCATCAGACCCCATGTGGCGTCGCCTTCGATGACAGTCGTTAAGCCAATGACATAAGAGTCTTGTGGCGCACATGCAATCTCGTCAACCGCGCGATTCATGGTTTCACGAAAAATCTGCAAACCTTTGTGGGTAACGCTGGTCAGCCCACCTGAAAAAGACCCTTTGCTTAATTGGGTATAATCTTGAGTCCAAAACGGCAATGCTTCTGCCTGCTCTAGAACATCTGATGTTTTGCGCTCAACTAAGTGTATTTTGGGTTTAACCCCTGGGCTATTGCCCATAAACTCTTCATTAAAACTCAAGATGTTTCTCCTCTTCCCCTGACCCTCATCAACACTGATAACTAGACATCTCTTTGTATGTCTTATATATAAATATCAGGTTTTTTCTTTATATTTTTTATGTCTAGCAGTATGCAAACAGTTGCGAGACTACTGACAATTTAATATCACTATAAACGACGATAGGGTGTGCAGATAGCAAGAATCGGCAACAGCTATCATGTGTTGCAAAATGCATGTGGGCGTGCCGATTTTTACTACGCTAGCGATGTCGGCACCGTTATAGTACACCTTATTCAATTTTCATAAAGTACCGCTAAACAGCATTCTGATGGTGATCGAATTGTGCTGGTATAAGGTGTATATGAATGTCGATTTTAAGGTTTGCTAAGCGTATTTGATTTAGGCATCTCCAACGAAAGTACTGCCTAACTTTTTGCCGCACCCTAATAAGGTGCGGCCTTTTTTTATTTTAATTTTGTGGATTTTAAGCTGCCAATTTCATGCTTGGGTATGAGTAGTAAAAATCGGCAACAGCAGTCGTGGTGTGGTAAAGGTATGCCGATTATAGCTAAGCAAGGTTCATGAGGCTTGATATAGTGCGCTCGTCGAATTTGTGTGTAATGCAGTAGTTCAGAGCGAAGTGACTGCAGCAGTGTGAATATCTCAATAGTATCTAACTTAGGCGTCTCCAAATGTAATAGCCTAACTTTATAGCCGCGCCCTTTAGGGTGCGGCTTTTTTTTATTCAGGCATTGCATATGAATAAAACATCAGTGCATGACATATCAAGACTAAAACTGAGCGCCGATAGTAAAAATCGGCAACAGCTACGGCACTGGTGTGATGGGTTGCCGATTATTGCTACGGAAGTAACAAAATTGTAACTATATTGACATCGCGTTAACAAGTTTACATCAATCAATAAATGGCCTTACGGCCGTAGGAGGATATCATGAAAATAGGTAAAGGGTCTTGGGGCTACAGCCAGTCATCCCAAGGTAATGCTACCGTTGCATGCGTGCCTGACGCAATCAGCTTTGCTGAACCGCGCTCAGTAACGAAGCGATTTTTGACAATGGCGACTGCTCTCGCAGTAGGCGTGATTGGCGGAAATCTACTCGACTCGCAAATGACTGCTGCAAGTGCAATCACTTCGATGTTTGTGGTGCTTGCTTTAGTGGGTGGCTTTCTGTCTACCTGGTCACCATGTGGCTATTCCAGCCTCAGTCTGTTGCGACCTGCTGGTCGTTATTCATTCAGATCTGTAATGAGCTGGACGCCTACCTTTTTGACACATGCGCTGGGCTATGCAGTTGGCGCCCTGGTTTTGGGCGGTGCGCTGGGTCTGGCAGGTTGGTTGCTGTTCGAGCAATTGCCTTTTAATTATATGGTAGCTGGGCTGTCCGTATTGGGCATTGGTTATGGTTTACATCAGTTTGGATTCATGAAGATGCCATATCCGCAGCGTCGTGCGCAAGTGCCTCATGATGCACGTTACCGCTTCCGTTCATGGGTGATCGGCCTGTTGTACGGTTTTGCATTGGGGATGAACTATCTTACCTATGTGCAAACGCCAATGCTTTATATCGTGACTGGCGCAGCCTTGTTCAGCGGCGACGTTACGACTGCCATCACCATCATTGCCATCTTCAACATCGGTCGCTGCTTACCAGTTGCGATTAATTTCCTGCCAGTAAGCAATCAGTCTGCACAAGCTTGGTTAGCACGTTGGCAAGAGCGCGCTGTTGAAGTGGATGGATTCCTCCTGCTCTCTATCGGTGCTGCAGCTTTAACGCTGCTGGCGCTGTGATTGCTGCTGGTATTTATTTAGAAGTGCATTTTTTAAAATTTTAATAATGTGTGGAGAAAATATGATTACTTTAAATAATCAAACAACAAACGGGCAGCGCGGTTTAAAAACTCGTCTTGCAGGTAAGCTGGCAATCGCTGCTTTGTTGGTGGCAACGCAACCTGCGTTTGCTGAAGCTCAAAAAGCAGTACCTAAACAACTTGCCACAGTGGGTAGCCTTAAAATTGACAATTTGACAATTTCAAAAGCGCCGCCAAGTGACGCCAAACGTTTTTACCTCGTAGATCCTGGTCACTTCAACATGACATCTCAAACTTTTGTCATGGATGCCAATAATAGCAAGCTTCAAATACATGGCATCATTGATGGCGGAAAACTGCCGCACGTGATGACAAGCTCTACAGGCAAGTTTGTAGGTATTGCTAACACTACTTACGATCGTATTGCGCATGGTAAGCGCGATGACTACGTGAGATTGCATGATGCGCAAACACTAGAGCCAGTAGCAGATATTGATATTCCTGAAATCCGTTTCCTGACGGGTTTGATTGAGCGTTTGTCAGCTTTCAGTACAGATGACAAATTCATGCTGGTTCAGCAATTCTCACCATCATCAGGCGTTGGTCTGGTTGATTTGGAGCAGAAAAAATATGTGAAAACGATGGAAGTTCCTGATTGCTATCATATATTCCCAGCGGCTAAACAAAACTTCTTCATGCACTGTCGTGATGGCTCATTGCTACAGGTCGCTTATGACGATCAAGGCAATACCAAACAGAAGAATACCAAAGTGTTTCATGCTGAGAACGAGTACCTGCACAACAATCCATACTACTCAAACTCAGCGGGTCGTTTAGTTTGGCCAACCTACGAAGGTAAAATCTTCCAGGCCAAATTGTCTGACTCGGGCGCTGAGTTCCTGAAACCCATCGAAATTTTCAGCGATAAAGAGAAGAAAGAGAAGTGGGCTCCAGGTGGTTGGCAACCCGTTGCTATGCACAAAGAGCGTAACGAAATCTATCTGCTTGCTGACAAACGTGCCAAATGGACACATAAAACGGCTAGCCGTTATGTAGTGGTGGCTGATGCTACAACTGGCAAACGTCTGCGTCGTATCGACATGAAGCACAACATTGATTCTATCGCTGTCACCCAAGACAAAAATCCAACATTGATTGCAGCTTCTTTAGAGCATAAATCCGTGTACACATTTGATGCGCTTAATGGGAAGCCGTTGGCGTCAATGGATGAAATGGGTAAAGCTCCTCAAATGATCGTTACGATGGATAAGTGAGTACATCATGAACTGGCTGATTAATGACCCAATTGTTCCGGTGTTTGCATCACTCTTCTTGGCACTTGTTTTGGCTGCGGCTGCTATACCAAAAATCCGCAACGCAGATGAGTTTCAGGGTGTGGTTGCTAACTACCGGCTGCTTCCTTCCTTCATGGTGGGCCCATTCGCGAAGCTTCTACCTTGGTTGGAGCTTGGCAGCGCCATAGCATTGCTGGTGCCGCCAGTTCGCGAGGCGGCTGCGTGGGTAGCGGCAGGCCTTTTTATGATGTTTGCAATGGCGCTTGCTATCAACGTTGGACGCGGCCGAACCCACATTGATTGTGGTTGCGTACGTCGCCCAACCAGCGTGAGTCGCATTGGCATGTTTCATGTAATGCGTGCCCTTGCACTCGCCGCAGTGAGTCTTTTCACAGCCAATGTACCGGTTAGTTTGTCAGCAATGACATTGGAATCGGTGGTAATGGGTGTGGCGGGGGCTGCGATGTTTGCGATGCTTTATCTTGCTGCGGATGTGATCGTCGGATTGCCCGAAGCGCATGCCAAAAAAAGTTAGTTTATATATAGGAGAATAGAAATGAATACTGGATTTTTTATTGCATCGAATGTGTTGTTGTGGTGCGCATTTTTAAGCCTTGCAGCATTGATGCTTGGCGTTATACGACAAATTGGTTTGTTACACGAGCGTTCGGCTCCGCTGGGTGCGATGTTGCTCGACAACGGCCCTGAAGTCGGTGAACGCTCACCGGTGTTCAGTCTGACGACGTTTGACGGTGCACCGATTGTAGTTGGTCGTGCGGTTACACCAGGACGTCCAAGCCTGCTGATGTTTACTGGTCCTAGCTGCCCTATCTGCGCCAAGTTACTGCCGATTATTCGTTCAGTTGCCGCTGCAGAAGGTGCTGATGTAGTGCTGATTAGTGATGGTACACGTGCTGAACATCTTGAGTTCTTGCGTAACCATCCACTGCAAAATGAGCGCTATGTTGTATCGGCTGAAATCGGTATCCGTTATCAGATTTCTAAAGTTCCTTATGGCGTGTTGCTCGACGCAGATGGCGTGATCCTTGGTAAAGGCTTATGCAATACACGTGAGCATGTTGAAAGCTTGTTTGAAACAGTGCGCGAAGGCCACTCAACTTTACAAGACTTCATGAAGCACAGCACAACCCCGTTACTGCAAGCAGACCAAAACAAAGGTGTTCATTAATTTAGTCCAAAAGTTGGAATATTTAGGATAAGGAAAACAAAATGAAAGACAATAAACGATTTGACTCAACCATTGAGAAACTGGCACGTACTACCGCCAATTACACTGGCCGCCGTAGCTTTATCGGTAAAGTAGGTATGTTTTTAGCTGGCTCAGCACTGTTACCTTTGCTGCCAGTAGACCGTCGCGCGCGTCTAGGTCTTGGTGAAGCACAGGCTGCGAGTGTTAACAGCATGACACGTGAAAGGGGATGGGTGCCTCAGGATAAAGATCCGCAGGCTTGTGACTACTGGCGTCATTGCTCTATCGATGGCCAAATTTGTGACTGTAGTGGTGGTAGCTTGACATCATGCCCACCAGGTTCAAGTCTGTCGCCAAGCTCATGGGTTGCTAGCTGCTTTAACCCGGGTGACGGTCAGACTTATCTGATTGCATATCGTGACTGCTGTGGTAAGCAAACTGCAACGCGTTGTGGCTGCTTCAATACGCATGGCGAGTTGCCAGTGTATCGTCCAGAGTTTAACAACGATATCGTTTGGTGTTTCGGTGCTGAGAATGATGATATGACCTATCACTGCACTATCTCACCAGTAGTTGGTAAGGCTAGCTAAGATGGAAATGAGAACTGGGCCCGTATTGCGCTTGATGGGCCTGCTTCTTACGCTGTTAATGCTGACAGCGGCAGGGGGCAGCTTGGCGACCGATGCTGCATCGAAAGATGCATATCGTCGTCCGGATGGCATCCTGTCGCCGTCTTACAATCCATTGACTACGGAAAAAGCGACGCTAGGCAAAACCTTGTTTTTTGATGCGCGATTATCACGCGATGGAAAAATGTCTTGTGGTAGTTGTCATGCGCCTGACAAGCGTTGGAGTGATGGACGCTTGCGCCCCATAGGCTCCGAAAGTGTTGCAAATGCACGCCGTACACCCACTGTGCTTAATAGTGCGTGGCTAACTGCCTTGATGTGGGATGGCCGAGCCAGCTCACTTGAAGCGCAGGCTGTGTTGCCGATTACTACCCCTCACGAAATGAACTTTGATATGCCGGGTGTAGTTGCGCGCCTACAAAATATTCAGGGTTATCGCACGCTGTTTGCAAAGGCATTTGGTGATGCCGACGTTAACCAGCAGCGTATTACCCAAGCGCTGGCTAGTTTTCAGCGCACACTCGTTTCCAATATTTCCCCTTTTGACCGCTGGGTAGCAGGGGATGAAAACGCTATTAGTGCGTCTGCCAAGCGTGGCTTTGCATTGTTTGAGAACAAAGCGAAATGTGTGGCTTGCCATAAGTCTTGGCGATTTACTGATGACAGCTTTCATGACATCGGATTGCGCAGCGAAGACATAGGCAGAGGTGCAAAGGTGCCGCCGCAAGTGACGCTCATGCAGTATGCATTCAAGACCCCATCGCTGCGTGATTTGCCGATTAATGGCCCATACATGCACGACGGATCCATGCTTAGTCTTGAGGAGGTCATCAAGCACTATGAGCAAGGTGGTATCGACCGAAAAAGCCGTTCGTTGGAAATGAAAGCATTTGAGCTCACCGACGAAGAAAGGCTGACTTTGGTTGAGTTTATCAAGACGCTGGATGGTGGCATGTTGAAAGTCGATTATCCAAGCATGCCGGAGTAATTATGCCCATAGTCAAAATAAAGGATGTTGCGATGAAGCCGATTTCAGTGTTGTTAGCACTTGTAGCAACACATGTGCAAAAGTGTTCTGTCACTGCTGTCAGTGTGTTGCGACTGCAAGCATACGTTTTGAGCTTGATAGCCGTGAGCGTATGTTCGACTGCCTATAGTGCAACTGAGCATGAGGCGGCGCCACACGATGCTGCAAGTAAAGTTTACCCGTCCAGAGCTGAGCAGGGCGTTGCTAAACCGTTGGCAGAAGGCGCGAAGTTACACAAGATGACACTGTCACATCATGAGCTAGAAGCATGGTCATTTGTGCCAAAACGCAAAGATCGCATCGAGATAGAAAATCTTTCAGATATTACTCATGCACTTTATGTGACCTATCCTGACGGCACTGTGGTCAATCTCGAAATTCAAATTCCCGGCGACACCGTGAGTTGGACTGTGCCGGATGACGCCGAGGGTGAGTATGTGTTCCGTTGCTGGATACATCCGGTGATACGCGCAAAAATGATGATACAGGACTGATGATAAGCGAACCTTAAGCGCTAGCTGCAACATAAGATTAGGAGCAAATAATGACCAAGCCATCCGCTCAAAAAGAGTCACTAGCTGTCAAATATGGCATCGAACAGCCGGCGCGCAGAAAAGCTTTTAAACGTGTATTTCGTCATCTGGGTGTTGCAGTCCTTGGCACGGCGGTCGCGCAGGCAGCGATATTTTCACGGCCTGCACGGGCTGCAAAAATTTTGAGGCCACCCGGTGCATTGCCGGAAAAAGCATTTGATTCCACTTGTATACGCTGTGGCTTGTGCGTTAAAGACTGTCCATACGACATACTCAAACTTGCTAGCTGGACAGACCCCGCACCTCTAGGCACGCCATTTTTTGTAGCACGTCAAGACCCATGTCGTATGTGTACTGATATCCCCTGTGTAAAAGCCTGCCCAACGGGTGCGCTTGATCCGCTGCTCACCGATATTCGTAAAGCCGATATGGGCGTGGCGGTGCTGGTGGATCATGAAAACTGCCTGAATTACAAAGGCTTAACCTGTAGCGTATGTGTGCGGGTGTGCCCGATTCGCGGCGAGGCTATCTCGCTTAAGCCGATACAAAATGAGCGTGGCTTGTTGCAAATTCCCACAGTTAACCCTGATAAATGTACGGGTTGCGGTACTTGCGAGAAACATTGCGTATTGTCTGAGGCAACGATACGTGTGTTACCGCGTGAACTTGGGCTAGGTGTTTCTGGCGCTAATGCTGCCGGGCGCGGGGTGTGGTAATGGCGAGCGCATTAAAGCGCATGGCTGCTGCGCTGAATCGTCATCGCTGGCTGTTGATGCGCCGTACCCTACAAATTCTGATCGTACTTGCTTTCATTGTCGATATTCCCGAGTTAGGGCGTATTGCTCACGGCAATCTATCTTCTAGTCTTTGGTTCTGGAATGTACCGCTAACCGATCCGTTTGTGCTGCTGCAATCGCTGCTTGCCGGCGCGCCGCTGGCTAAGACTGCGCTCATTGGTGCGGCAATCGTAGCCGGTTTTTACGCTTTTTTTGGTGGGCGGATTTATTGCAGCTGGGTCTGCCCCATCAATATGCTTACCGATGCTGCGCTATGGCTTAGGCAGAAATTGAACATTAAAGGTAATCTGACGCTGTCGAGAGAATTAAGGTCAGTGTTGCTGGTGATGGCACTAGTGTTGTCTGTGATTACCGGAACGCTCGCTTGGGAAATCATTAATCCGATTACCTTATTGCAGCGCGAGCTGATGTGGACATCCAGCGCCGGGCTGACATTTTTAGCCGCCTTGTTTCTGTTTGATTTTCTGGTGAGTCGTCGTGGTTGGTGTGGGCATTTGTGTCCAGTGGGCGCTTTTTATAAATATCTTGGTCACTATGGCAGACTTCGCGTCACAGCGCTTAAATCAGATGCATGTGCAGGCTGTTCTGACTGTATCAAGGTTTGTCCGGAACCACATGTGCTTGCCCCCGTGGTGGCGCAGAAGGCTCTGGCGGTAACTGATAGCGACTGTACCCGTTGCGGTGCTTGCCTGGATAAGTGTAGTAGTGGCGCACTTTCGATGAAGCTTGATTTTGGGGGTAAGAGCGCTTTTCGTGGCATTCCTATTGTAAAAAGTTGATGCATAAAGCGAGTGGCTGTTGCGTCTAGCAAAATAAAAAAGCGGGGCTTGCCCCGCTGAGAGAGAATCAATTTTGATAAGCTGATTTAGAGTGATCTAATCCAGCGCACCACTTCTCTGAATTCATCATCTGTTAATTTTCCCTCGTTAGCAGGCATAGGCAATATACCCCAGCTACCGCGACCACCTTTTTTGATTTTGTTGATTAATTTCTCTTCGACATCTTGACCTTTGTACGCAGCAGCGATGTCTTTGAACGCCGGACCCACATTACGCTTTTCAATGGTGTGACACATCAGGCAGCTGCCCTTCTCGGCAAGCGCGGCACCGTCAGCCAAAGCTGATTGTGCCGTAAAGCCAAGCGCGGCTAGCAGTATTAGTTTAAATAATGATTGATTACGCATATAAAACTCCAAGTTTAAGTAGATTAAAAAATTTTATTTTCTAGTTATTTTGCAACTTGATTTTAGGTGCGACCGTGACAGCTTGATGACAAAAATCGGCATAACTCACGAAATTTAGCGCAGATATTGCAGGTGTTGCCGTTTTTGTATAACGGGGCGTTTTATGCGCAGACATAATCATCAAGCCTGTTACGCAAGTGAGCGACAAAAGTTAGGTATGCCAATGACTTACATGGTGTGTCAGCGCATTGTGTTGCTATGAGGTGAGTTTGCTTTAATCAATTAATTCTAAAGAGATAACAAAGGGGAGCTATGAAATATTCAACAAAATTGAAGGTGCTAACAGTTGCATTGGCATCAGCTTTGGGCGGGGTTCCGGCAGCCTATGCTGAGGACGCTGTTGCAGTTGCGTCGGCTGACAAGTCACCGCATACATTAAGCACAAATATCGGATTTTTTACTGACTATACGTTCCGTGGTATTTCGCTTGCCAGAGAACGCGGTGCGGTGCAGGGCGGTATCGACTATTCCCATAGCAGCGGCTTCTATCTAGGCGCTTGGGCGACCAATATGAATAAAGATGCATTCTATGGCAACACCGTTGAGTTAGATATTTATGGTGGTTATGTGCATACGCTGGCTGAAGATTTGAGCTTGAATCTAGGTTTTCTGCAATATTTTTATCCGGATGGTGACCGACCTGTTTCCGGCACTGGCATCAAAGGCGCTAACCCCAACACAACCGAGATTAATGCGGCGCTGAGCTATAAATATTTCACGTTGAAACATTCTTACGCGCTGACTAATCTTTTTGGCGTTAATGACGGTTATGGCGGCAATGGTAATTCACGTGGTTCAGGGTATACAGAACTGAATGTGAATTACAAGTTACCCATCTACGATGTTAATTTAGCATTGCACGTTGGTCGGCAGACGGTGCACAACTACTCACAGGCCAGCTATACCGATTGGCTGGTGGGTGTTAATAAAGACTTTTCAATTGCAGGCAGTGCTGGCTGGAATGCGGGTTTAAATTACACTACTACCAATGCATCTGATAGCTGGTATGTAGATGCCAGAGGCTGGGAAACCGGCAATGATCGCTTTATTGGCTATATTAAGCGTACGTTTTAAGCGATTTATAGCGGTATAACTTCAAACCGGTCAGTGTTGCTAATATCGGTTGCTAGCCATACTCAGGTGATGGCTATTTTCATGTCTAGTAATTAAGTGTTTGTATTGTGGGTCTGGTCTGCTGGCTTTAGTCTGGCAGACCCGATTCAATCATCGCTTAAATGCTATGTCTCTAAGCAAGGTGACTTTCAATGTTTACCTTGCAGCTATCGTTGTGTAGATTTTAGATGGTGCTTCACCATCTCCTTCATGTGAAAAACATAAACACAACTGTTTATTTCATTTTTTTCATTTCATATTGTTTGACCTATATCAAACAAGTTTAATTTAAGCCCATAAGCGAAAAATTGAACAACATCTCTCAAAGCTAAGCCCGGCTTAATTTTATCTAAAAACCCTGCGTTAAAGTCAAGTTATTGTCACCCTTTCGGGTGTTTTTATAAACATTGGCGTGTATATACTGGGTTCACGGTTGTAAACAAAATTGATTAAAAGCACTGGTAGGGCGTAGTGGTAAGTAGGCAAGTTTGCATAAGTTGCAAATATATAACTTCAATCTTTTTTATCTACAACCTTGCAAATTTTAGCGCATTTTTTGTAAGTTTTTTAACAAGAGGAGATGCGCTTAATAATTTGGTGGTGCGTGTGCCTAGTACCGACATGAGTTACTTAGTGATTTCAGTGTTATTGCAACGTGAAACCGGCGGTAATTTAGCGGCTTTGCTAGACAGCTTAAGTAAGCTGATTCGTGAGCGCATGAAACTGCTAGGCACGATTAAAGTACTGTCGGCCGAGGGCAAGCTGTCTGCGCAAATTTTAACCGTATTGCCATTTGTGTTAGCACTTGCCATTCATTTAGCTGTTTGCGCCACATTAGCGCAAGCGAAGTGAGCATGTGCTAAGGCTATTTAAAGCAAAGTTATTTTATGCGGATGACGCTCAGCGCTCTGGATACGGATAGATAAGCACCTATCCAGCCGATGATAATTGCGATCGCAGTGACGCTAACATAGAGCTGCAAATTCAGCACACGCAAACTGAAATCACTGCTGTAGAGATGTGAAATTTCCGCAATAGACTGATTAAATGTCATGATCATAGCGGTGATCATGATGCTAGACAGAATGCCACCAAACAAGCCATAGAGTGCGCCAGCATACAAAAACGGTATTTTGATAAAGCTGTTGGTAGCGCCAATCAGGTAACTCACTTCAATCTCGTCTTTTTGTGTCAGAATTTGCATGCGTACTGTATTGCCAATCATGACCAGCAACACCACCGCTAATAATAAGGCGACAAAAAACACAAACTGCTTGCCTATGCTGAGCAATGTTGCCAATCGTTTTGCCCATTCGGCGTTTAATAACGCCTGCCCCACACCTTCGATATTTTGCAAGCTGCTACGCAGTGCCTCCAGTTGTTCAGGTTGTGCAGATTTTGCCTGTATGAAAAATGCATCTGGTAACGGATTGCTGGCCAAGTGATTTACCGCATTGCTGATGTCAGCGTTGTCTTTGGATTTAAGCTGTAATTGCTGCCAAGCTTGGTCTTTACTCACGAAGTGATATTCGAGAATGTCAGGGTTTTGTGACAATGCGCTGTCAATTTGCGCGATAGTTTCGCTGCTAGTATCCAGCTTTAAAAATAAGCTGATTTCAGTTTCATTTTGCATATGCTGGCTGAGCTTAGACAGGTTATCCACGCCTAAATAGAACAAGCTCGGTAAGCACAGCGCAACCGAAATCACTAGGCAAATAATAAAGCTAGATAGCGCGTTGCTGCGCATGCGCGACAACACTAGTTTGATTGCTTGCAGATGATGATTTAACCAGTGACTCATAGTGAAGTTTCTGTGTTTAAATTGCTGCCAAATTGTGATTGGGTGGTGTCAGTGAGCACGCCTTGATTCAGGTGCAACACGCGTTTTTTGTTAGCACTCAAGCCCAGCGCGTCGTGGGTAGACATAATCACGGTGACCCCAACTTGATGAAACGCATTGAATATATTCATAATTTCAGTAGCGTAGTCGGCATCCAGATTACCAGTTGGCTCATCTGCCAGCAAAATAGTCGGGCGGCTAACCACTGCGCGCGCGATGGCAAGGCGCTGTTGCTCACCACCAGATAAAGTAATCGGCATGGTTTTTTCTTTGTTCAACAAACCTACTTTATCTAGCGCAGCACGCACGCGCTTGGCCGCTTCTTGTTCGGCAATGCCATTAATGCGTAGCGGCAGTATCACGTTTTCAAAACAGTTACGGTCGAACAGTAATTTATGGTCCTGAAAAATCAGGCCAAATCTACGGCGCAGAAACGGAATTGCCCAAGCTTTAAGTTGGCTCACATTTTGATTCGCGACTAATACGGTGCCACGTGTCGGCAGCTCAGTGGCTGCGATTAACTTTAATAAGGTGCTTTTACCCGCGCCAGAATGGCCGGTGATGAATACGAATTCGCCCGCATCAATATTGAAACTGATATTTTTGAGTATTTCATCGCTACCCGGGTAGCGTTTGCTGACGTTGTCGAATTGGATCATAGGTGCATTCTATCTTTAACGGTGTCGCTAATGTTTAATCAATCATGGCATCGATGAATTCAGCAGCATTAAATTCACGCAAATCATCAATCGCTTCGCCAATACCGATGTAGCGAATTGGAATCGGACGCGCCTGCGCTATTGCAGCAATCACGCCGCCTTTGGCAGTGCCATCTAGCTTGCTTAATACCAAGCCAGTTACACCAAGCGCATCATCAAATATGCGCACTTGGTTGACGGCGTTTTGCCCAGTATTGGCATCTAATACCAGCAGCACTTCATGCGGAGCGCCAGGCAAAGATTTGTCCATCACACGTTTTACTTTGGCAATTTCATCCATCAGGTGCAGTTGCGTAGGCAAGCGCCCCGCAGTATCTGCCAATACAATATCAATGTTTTTGGCACGTGCTGAGTTAATTGCATCAAACATCACGGCAGCCGGGTCGCCACTGCTCTGCGCCACCACATGCACATTGTTGCGCTCACCCCATACTTGCAACTGCTCACGCGCGGCAGCACGAAATGTGTCACCAGCAGCAATCAATACAGATTTGCCTTGAGACTGAAAGTATTTGGCTAGCTTGCCTATAGTAGTGGTTTTGCCGGCGCCGTTAACACCAGCGAGCATAATCACAAATGGCTGGTGATGATCGGTGACCAGCGGCTTTTGCAAAGGGGTGAGCAGGTCTGCCAGCGCATCTTTAAGGGCGATTTTGAGCTGGGTGGTGTCATCCAAGCTTTGGCGTTTAACACGATTTTTAATATCATCTAGCAGAAACTCAGTGGCGCTAATCCCAACGTCAGAAGTAAGTAAAACAGATTCTAAATCTTCATAGACTTCAGCATCAATTTTACCGCCGCCAAAAATACCACCCAGCTGGTTGCCAAGTTGCTGGCGTGTTTTCGCCAAGCCTTGTTTTAAGCGCTCGGTCCAGCTTGGTGTGGCAGGCGCTGCCTCTGCTGGTTTGTCTTTTTTGAAAAAATCGAACATAAATAATTAACTTGATTGAGTTGCATTATTTTAGCTTAAATTGAGGCGAGTAAATTTAAATTTGCCCACGCTGAAACCTTGGGCTTAGTATGCATGTTAAGCATTACAAAAAAGGCCGCAACCCGTAAAAGGGTGCAGCCTTTTATATGCCGGTTGCAGTGGAGATTAAGTTATAGTTTCCAGCCGTAAGCGACACCAAATGAGTCTTGATACATTTTCAGGTTAACATCACCGCCGCCAAACCCTGCCGGAACAGCACCAGTGCCACGAACCTTTTCCTCAAACGCATGCATATAAGCGAATGACAATTCTGACTTGTTAGGCAGTATATAGCTTGCACCCAAGGTAATGTGGTCTTGCACTACGCCTGGTGCCAGAATATTGAATAATGTTTCGCTGCTACGAATCGGCTGCGTGGTGTGGTTATAACCTGCACGCAGGGTCAAGTTTTCATTCCATGCATAACTGGCGCCAAGTTTCACTGCGGTAACATCTTTCCAGGCAAAGCCTGGGCCGTTTTTGGAGCCAAGTTGTTGGCCTTCAAGCAATAATTTGTTAATCGAGTTTCCCACCGCATCCACGTCGCTGTAATTGATACGCTGCACATCCGCCGCCAAAGTTAATGCTGATGTTGCCTTGATAGCAACACCTAAACCGTAAGTTTCAGGAATGTCAAAGTTTCCGCCTTCAGCAAAAAGGCCTTTGTATTGATCAAACTTGGTCATGTAAGTCTTGCTTTGGTATTTTGCACCTAAGGTCACTATGTCATTCAACTGACCAATCCAGCCAATATGTACACCGGCACCGTATGACGAATCATGACCATTGTTGGTCACTTTGCCTGGCGCTTCACTAAAAAACGCATTGTCGAAGTTTTGCAGACCCTTCGCTTCAAAACGTTGATAGGCCAAATTCACTGCCACACCAATAGTGTTGCTGTCATTGATTTTCCAAGTGGCAGTGGGTGCTACAAACACTTGAATCAAATCAACACCAGCAGATGTGTTTCCAAGTAGCGGCACGGCTTTTTTATAATCAGTATTCATGCCGCCATTGCCATAAACACTCACGCCTAAAGTAACATCAGGATTAATTTGACGGTTGTAGCCAAACTCAGGAATCAGGAAATTCTCAGTATCATTCGCATCATATTTGCCATCAAAAGCTTTCGAGCCAAAGGCAGTGTTGCTCAGCTCACTCTCGCGCTGCGGTTTGAACCATGTCACTCCAAAGTCTACCCGGTCGCCAATTAAACCCATGCCTGCCGGGTTGGCTGCCGCGGCGAGTGCGTCTTGCGGCAATGCAATGCCAACGCCGCCCATGCCTTGAGATTTAACACCATAGCCGTGAGCGAAATAGCCATCGGTTGCTTGTGCGTTCGTTGCTGCCAATATAGCTAACAAAGGTAATAACTTGTGTGATGACTTCATTTGATGCTTTCCGGATAGTGTGCAATATTAAAAATTTTGAGCATTCTAGCCAAATGTCCTTCGTTACATAAATAATAATTTTGTATAAACATATATGTTTAAGTAATGAAGTGAAGCTTTACTGTTATAGGCGTACTGTCTGTTGGTATGAACTAACAAAGTGTTATCCTTGTCTGAAAATTCAGTTCAGATTCACTAAGTAATTAAAGTAAATTAGCGCTAAAGGCTATTTAAGAACAATAAAAGGAGAGATGTACTGTGCGTACAAAAAGTTTGTTGATGCTGTTGTTGCTGATGCCGCTCACGGCATTCGCCAATAACACCATAAAAGAATTTAAACTGGATAATGGCTTAAAGCTTATCGTGCAAGAAGATCATCGTTCGCCGGTAGTGGTGTCGCAAGTGTGGTACCGCGCTGGCAGCATGGATGAAGTCAATGGCAAAACTGGTGTGGCACATGTGCTGGAGCATATGATGTTTAAAGGCACGAAAGACGTGAAGGCCGGACAGTTTTCACGTTTGGTTGCAGCAGCAGGCGGCAAAGAAAACGCCTTCACTGGTAGCGATTACACTTGTTATTTTCAGCAGTTAGAAAAGTCTCATTTGCCGCTATCTTTCAAGTTAGAGGCAGACCGCATGGTCAATTTGCAAATTACTGATGAAGAGTTTGCCAAAGAAATTAAAGTGGTGATGGAAGAGCGCCGCTGGCGCACCGAAGATAAGCCGCAGGCAAAAGTAAATGAGGCGTTTCAAGGCGTGTTGTATCGTGCGCACCCTTATTCGCGTCCGGTAGTTGGTTTCATGAACGATCTTGAAAACATGACCGCTGAAGATGCGCGCGAGTGGTATCGCAACTGGTATGCACCTAACAATGCAACTGTGGTGGTGGTCGGCGATGTGAAGGCTGAAGAAGTCTACAAATTGGCAAAACAACACTTTGGTAAATTAAAACCTAAAGTGTTGCCAGTGCGTAAACCGCAGGTGGAGCCTCCGCAAATCGGTGAACGTCGTGTGGTGGTTAAAGCCCCAGCAAAACTGCCATATTTGCTCATGGGTTATCACGTACCTGTGTTGACTAACCCAGAAACTGATTGGGAGCCATACGCATTAGAAGTGCTAGCGGGTGTGTTGAGTGGCAATCCGGCTGCGCGTTTAAATCAACGTTTGGTGCGCGAATCGCAACTGGCAGTTGATGCCAGCGCTGGTTACGACATCATGGCGCGTGGTCGCGAGAGTGTATTTGCTTTGGATGCAACGCCTAGCGAAGGCAAAACCGTGGCTGAAATAGAGGCTGCATTGCTACAGCAAATCGAGCTGATTAAACAAAGCGGCGTAACGGTTGAAGAGTTAGAGCGTGTAAAAGCGGGCGTAATTGCTGCTGATGTTTATAAACGCGACTCTATGTTCTATCAGGGTATGCAAATCGGCACCATTGAAACCACTGGTTTCTCATGGAAGATTCTGGAAGATTATCCAAATAAACTACGTGCGGTAACGCCGGAACAAGTGCAGGCTGTGGCGAAAAAATATCTGCTGAAAGATAACCTGACCATTGCAACACTAGACCCGCAACCCATAGACCCGAATGCAAAACCACAGGGTAAACCTCACGTTCACTAAATATTTAGATTGTCAGGGTAAAACATGAATTTGAATTACATCAAAAAAACATTGACGCTAAGTTTTGCGGTCATGCAATTTGGCTTGCTAGCGTTTAGTAGCAGCGCGCAAGCGGGCGTTAAAATTCAACAATGGCAAAGCGCCACTGGTGCTGAAGTATATTTCGTTGAAAATCACGACTTACCGATTGTCGATATCAGTATTAATTTTGCGGCAGGCAGTGCGCGCGACACCCCAGAAAAATCTGGTGTGGCAGGCATTACCAAATACATGATGACGCTGGGCGCGGCTGGTATGACAGATGAAAAAATCGCCCAAAAAATGGCAGATATCGGCGCTATTTTGGGTGGCGATTTTGATGCTGACCGTGCTGGTTTTAAATTGCGCACCCTCAGCAGTGAGCGTGAAAAAACTGCTGCTTTAGACGTGTTTACTAAAATATTGCAGCAGCCAGATTTCCCGCAAGCAGTGCTTGAGCGCGAAAAAGCGCGCATTATGTCTGGTCTGCAAGAAGCTGCAACCCAGCCAGAAAGTATTTCTAATAAAGCTTTTATGAAGGCTTTGTATGGTAGTCATCCGTATAGCCTAGATGAAAATGGCGAAGAGGCGACGGTAAGCCAAATTAACCGTGCTGATTTGCTGGCTTTTTATAACCGCTATTACGCAGCCAAAGGTGCGGTGGTGGCGATTATTGGTGATTTAAGCCGTGAACAAGCCAATCAGATTGCAGATAATATTACTGCCGGCTTACCTAAAGCAGACGCTGTGCCGCCATTGCCCGCGGTGAGTTTGCCCAGCCAAGCCCTTGAACAGCGCATTGCGCATCCGGCATCGCAATCACATATTTTGCTAGGCTACCCAGGCATCAAGCGTGGAGATCCGGATTTGTTTCCGCTGTATGTGGGTAACTACGTGCTCGGCGGCGGTGGTTTTGTGTCACGTTTAACCGAAGAAGTGCGCGAGAAACGCGGTCTGGTTTACAGCGTATACAGCTACTTCATGCCAATGGCAGAGACCGGGCCGTTTCAAGTTGGTTTGCAAACTAAAAAAGAGCAAGCTGAAGACGCGCTGAAATTGGTGAAGCAGACTTTGGATAACTTTATTAAAAACGGTATTACCGAGGCCGAGTTAAAAGCGGCAAAAGCTAATATCATCGGCGGTTTTCCGATGCGTATCGACAGCAACAATAAAATTTTGGACTACTTGGCGGTGATTGGTTTTTATAAATTGCCGTTGAACTATCTGGATGAATACAACAAGAATGTTGAAAAAGTCACCGTGGCGCAAATTAAAGATGCGTTTAGTCGTAGATTAAAAACAGAAAACTTTGCCACGATTATCGTGGGTGACCCAAACGCAAAATAATGTTGCGATAACAATGCTGGCGTGGCAATCTAGGCGCTTTCTTGTTTTAACTAAGAGGCGCTAGATTGTTGCCAAAGCAAAAACTCAACACAGTGCGTATCAATGCAGGTGAATGGCGCAGCCGCCTGATTAAGTTTCCTGACGCACAAGGTTTGCGACCCACGCCAGAGCGCGTGCGCCAAACTGTATTTAATTGGCTAGGACAGGATTTAACCGGTAAGCATTGTTTGGATTTGTTTGCGGGTAGCGGTGTGATGGGCTTTGAAGCTTTGTCACGCAATGCGAAGTCCGTGGTGCTAGTAGAAAAAACCACAGCGGTATACAGGGCGATTTTAGAAAATAAAGCCGTGCTCAAAGCAGACCTGGCGCAGGTGTTTAATTTAGATGCCTTGAATTTTCTCAATCAAAATCAGCAATTGTTCGATGTGGTGTTTCTTGACCCGCCATATCAGCAGGGGCTATTAGCCAAAGTGCTGCCGGTTTTATCTAAACATTTAAACCAAGATGCGATTGTGTATGCCGAAGCTGAATATAAAATTGAAGCAGACGATACTTGGCAAGTGATTAAACACAGCAAAGCAGGTAATGTTTTTTATCATCTGTTAAAATTACAGCATGCCACACACTAAACAACGCATTGCAGTTTATCCCGGAACTTTTGACCCGATCACGCTTGGGCATGAAGACTTGGTGCACCGCGGCGCGCACTTGTTTGATGAGTTGATTGTAGCCGTGGCCGGTAGCACCAGTAAAAGCACACTATTTGATTTAGATGAACGTGTGGCGCTGGCCAAAAGTGTATTTTCTGCGTTTGATAATGTAAAAGTCATGGGTTTTGATGGCTTGCTGATGCAGTTTGTACAAGACCAAAACGCACAAATTGTGCTGCGCGGCTTGCGTGCCGCCTCTGATTTTGAATACGAGTTTCAGTTGGCGGGCATGAACCGCAAACTTTACCCAAAACTTGAAACCATGTTTTTAACCCCATCTGAACAATACATGTTTGTTTCATCAAGTCTGGTGCGTGAAGTAGCGAAATTAGGCGGCGATGTGCATCAGTTTGTGTCGCCTATGGTTGAGCATGCGATTAAAAAGAAATTGAGTTAAATTAAATATGCAATTGGTCTACCTCGCTCAAAATCCATCAATTCGGGATGCAGTGCAAGGCGCACAACGCACAGCAGCCGAGGCAGTACGTTTTTGTAAGGCGGCGAGGTTGCGAGCACTGCGCAACGCCGCAATACATCCGAAGAATGGATTTTAACAATGGCTTTGATGATTACCGATGAATGCATTAACTGCGATGTTTGCGAGCCAGCATGCCCAAACGAAGCGATTTATCAGGGTGAGGAAATCTATGAAATTAACCCAGATAAATGCACCGAATGCGTAGGGCATTACGATAAGCCGCAGTGTCAGCTTGTATGCCCAATCGATTGCATTCCCTTCAACCCGGAAGTGGTCGAAAGCAAAGACCAGCTCATGGAAAAGTACTATCGCTTAACAGCAGTCAACTAAATAAATTTCAAGGAAACCCTAAATGCGCATGCTACATACTATGCTTCGAGTCGGTAATTTGGAGCGTTCAATCAAGTTTTATACGGAAATTTTAGGCATGAAACTGTTACGCCAACATGATTTTCCAGATGGTAAATTCAGCTTGGCATTCGTGGGCTATGGTGCAGAGATCGACCATACTGTGTTAGAGCTGACTTACAACTATGGGGTAGAAAGCTACGACATGGGCAAAGCTTATGGCCATATCGCGATTGAAGTAGCGGATGCTTACCAGGCCTGTGAAAAAGTAAAACAAGCAGGTGGCAAAGTGATTCGTGAAGCGGGCCCTATGATGCATGGCACTACCGTGATTGCGTTCATTGAAGATCCGGATGGTTATAAAGTTGAGTTTATTCAAGCGGGAACTTACTAACTTCATACTTAAACCATCTAGCACCTCCACCTGATTTAAAAATGAAATAATCGCGATGGATTGGGTGTTATACCTGCTGGAATGTAAAAACGGCGCCTATTACGCAGGCATCACTAACAATCTTGAGCAGCGCTTTGCAGCGCATTTGGCAGGCAAGGGTGCGCGCTATACGCGTGCTAATCCACCGTTGAGAATTATGGCAAGCAAACCTTATGCGGATCGTTCTGCGGCTAGTGTGGCTGAAGCGCAGTTGAAATTGTTGCCTAGACACAAAAAGCTCGACTTTTTTAACTTGCCATTATGAATAAATCTACACTGTTAACAGCGGTTGCGCTAGCATTGTCTGGTGATTGGCATGCCTCGCACAATATTGCGCAGGACTATAGCGATGTCACTGCTAACTGGCTGCATGCAGTGTTGCACAAAATCGAAGGCGATGCGTGGAACAGCAAATATTGGTATGCGCGCACTGCTGGTAAACACTATGAAGATTTTGCCGATGCGTTTGAAGAACTGCTAGAAATTCAATGTCTGCTGAATGCATAATTAAAAAGCCCGCATTTGCGGGCTTTTTAATTATTTTCAGGCTAATTTAGCCAAAAAAGTCTTTGGCTTTATCTACCCAGCTTTTATTTTTTGGGCTGTGCTTGCCAGCATCGGCCTGTGTGCTTTCTTCAAATTCACGTAGTAACTCTTTTTGGCGTGTTGTTAGTTTTACGGGTGTCTCCACCACCACATGTACCATTAAGTCACCATGCTCACTAGAGCGCAATGGTTTGATGCCTTTGCCGCGCAATCTGAATACGCCACCGGTTTGTGTCTCAGCTGGAATTTTCATTTTGGCAGAACCATCGAGCGTAGGCACTTCGATTTCGCCGCCCAATGCTGCGGTGCTGAAGCTAATCGGCATTTCGCAATGCAGATTACCGCCGTCGCGTTGGAATATTTCGTGTGGTTTCAGATGCACCACTACATACAAGTCACCGGTTGGGCCGCCATTAATGCCAGCCTCGCCTTCACCAGTTAAACGGATACGGTCACCTTCATCCACGCCGGCCGGAATTTTAACGGATAGCGTTTTGTTTTGTTTAGTGCGGCCTGCACCATGGCACTCAGTACATTTGTCGTCATCTTTAATGATTCTGCCGCTACCATGACATTTCGGGCAGGTTTGCTGTACAGAGAAAAAGCCTTGTTGCATACGCACTTGGCCGTGGCCGCCACAAGTGGTACAGGTGACAGGCGATTTGCCTGATTTTGCACCAGTGCCGCTGCAAGGCTCACATTTTGCCTGTACCGGAATGCGAATTTTGGTTTCAGTACCTTTAGCTGCATCTTCGAGAGAGATTTCCATGTTGTAGCGCAAATCTGCACCGCGATACACATTGTTGCGTTGGCCGCGCGCGCCGCCACCACCGAAAATATCACCGAAAATATCACCGAACGCGTCACTGAAATTAGCACCACCAAAGCCAGCACCGCCACCACCCATGCTTGGGTCTACGCCAGCGTGACCATATTGGTCGTAAGCCGCGCGTTTTTGTGCGTCAGATAACATTTCATAAGCTTCTTTCGCTTCTTTGAAATGCTCTTCAGCTTTCGGGTTGTCCGGGTTGCGGTCAGGGTGATGCTTCATCGCCAGTTTGCGATAAGCCTTTTTAATTTCTTCTTCTGAAGCGTCTCTACCAACGCCCAGAACTTCGTAATAATCTTTTTTGCTTGCCATATTTTTTAGGGTCTAGGATTTAGAGGCTGGGGGCTAGGTTAGCACACCAGTGCTTTATTCGTTAGGGAATAGCGATGCTAGTCATCACCACTTACAACTAGCAAAAGGCTGAAGCCTAGGTTTCCCTAGCCTCCAGCCCCTAGTCCCTAATCCCTACTTTTAGTCTTTCTTCACTTCTTCAAACTCTGCATCCACCACATCGCCGTCTACAGTTTTTTCACCTTGTGGCTGAGCGCTTTCAGTGTTCGCTTCCGCTTGTTGCGCAGCGTAGACTTTTTCACCCAGTTTTTGTGAGGCTGTCGTCAAGGCTTCTGTTTTCGCTTCAATGGTTGCTTTATCGTCAGATTTAAGCGCATCTTCTACATCTTTAATCGCAGTTTCAATGGCTTCTTTTTCTGCAGCGTCTAATTTATCACCATGCTCGGTGAGTGATTTTTTCACTGAGTGCACCATGCCGTCAGCCGCATTGCGTGCGTCTACCAATTCACGCAATTTGCGGTCTTCGTCTGCATATTTAATCGCGTCTTCTTCCATCTTTTTGATCTCTTCTTCAGAAAGACCAGAGTTCGCCTTGATGGTGATTTTATTTTCTTTGCCAGTCGCTTTGTCTTTTGCAGATACATGCAAAATACCGTTCGCGTCGATGTCAAAAGTAACTTCAATCTGAGGCATGCCGCGTGGTGCAGGTGGAATGTCGCTCAGATTAAACTGGCCGAGTGATT
>NCHI01000120.1 GCA_002281815.1 Methylotenera sp. 24-45-7 | reverse complement strand
TTTTATTGTTGGTGCAATTGCAGTTAGCTGGCAGGTCGTTAAGGGATTGTTGTGCAAAAAATCTGCCAAATTACTTAAACTAGATTAAAGCAAAATTTAATTAAAAAAATCGGCTAATTACACAATCCAAATCTCCGAGAAGCAGCAATATCTATCCTCCCTTTGCCCCATATTTAAAATTTAAGTATGGGGCTTTTTTTGTTCTAGCTATCAAGGTTCTAGCATTACCGAATCGCAAAAGAATGACTAGTAGGCCCCATTCAATCGCATAAGAGCCATACCTCCAAGCGCTGCTTGCTAACTTATTCTCATTATCTTAAGTAAATCGCCCTCTTGATATCTAACGAAACCGCCTACAACAGCAGCTACTGAAATGCGTTTTGGCTTTGAAGTAACAATGTACGTTATGAACAAATAATTCCTCACCGGAATTTAAAAAGGGAGCTTAGGCTCCCTTTTTTATTGCCATTAATCTTAGCATTTACGCAAAAGCGTTTAACTGTTTGCTTAAGCCCCACGCACCATGGACATGACCTGGGTAACATCCAGTGTACTTGCTTTCTGCTGGATTTGCGGTAAATATTGTGTCTGCAATTGCTTGGCTGGCCCAAGTAGGTTTTGGAATGTATCGCGTAAGATGCCGCTATTCATGACGCGTCCGCCAGCATAGTAGCGTTTTGCAAGTTGTCCGAGGGCATAAGTAGTCGCAAAAGAGAATGCTACACCGGTGGCAGTGCTGCCAACCTTGCCTATTGTTTTACCCGCCATTTTACCTAACAGTCCGCCTAGCAGTTTACGACCGAACTGCTCAAGATACTGAGAGGTTAGACCAACGCCAGCGGCGGCAATAAACTCTTTAATATGACCCGTATCAAGCTCAACACCATGCGCCTTACCTATGCGATACACCATTTTAATCTGCAAGGGGATAATCGCCATGGATGCCCAAGACTGCGGCAATAGCTCCAGCGCACCATTCAGAATCGAATAATTAAGAATAGTTTTATCAAGTTCGGCATCCGATACGTTTGCGACAGCGGCAACCACTTGCTCATTTGGGGTTTTAACCACTGAGGGTTTATCAAGCGAGGAATCGGTCACAGCACTTGCAGGCAATGTAGGATCATCAATCAATTGCGCAAGCTCACCTGCTTCATGCTCTACTTGCTCGGTTTGCTCAGCATCTAGTCCAAGTGCCACTCTTAGCTTATCTAGAAATATTCGTTCAGAAGCTGTTTGTATACCATCTGTATCACACACACAAACAGCCATCTCATAGGCAAGTTGGCGGTGATTATGGTCATCAAGGAGTGCGGTTGCGCTCTTCACACTGACACGTTTAAGCAAGACGTCCTGATACAGTTTTGCGATGTCCTGTGCACCAGTTTCATTGCCTAGCGATTCAGCCAACTGCCGAATTTGCTCACGTTCACGGTCATCTTTTTTACCGTCCGCAAAAGCTGCAAATAAGGCAATAGTAAGAATAGATTTTTGTTGATCGTGGTTCATTATTAAGTTTTATCCTTTTGTGTGTTTGATAACCATGTGAAACCATTTAACAGCAAACTTATGCACTTCATCTAGCAACACATGCTTTAAGCTAGCAATGCAGCCCAAGCCAATCCTACACACCTCAATCTAGTGAATGATTTGAGCAGGTTGTAAATGAACTGCTATACCCGCAAAGCAAGTGCATTAAAAAACTAATTTGAACTTACTGTTACTGTATTTAAATGACATTAAAAACGCTGCCATGTTCCGGACGGGAATTAATACATCAAGGATTTGAAACAACACAAAGGTTGTTAAGGCGGCGTGAGTGAGCAGGCTAGCATAATCTCATAAGCAAATTAAAAACTGGAAAGGTTACCTAGTTTATAAATTTGGTTAAAGTGTGACTGATACTATGTTTAGTAGTGTTACCAGTGACTTAGCTTAACAACCATCACCCAATCAACAAGTCTATCCACAGAAATTGTGGAGTCTTTACTCAAGCATTAATGAATCAGCCAAAAACGTTCATCATTGCTTCAGGAATTGAATTTGCATAAAACTTGGCAACACAGCAAGCGCCGTTGCTAGATAGGTGACGCCTTAACATCTCTAACACCTCATGCAGAGACCATAGCCTCTCAGTTCTGATGATTTGTTGCGTTAACTTACCGTCAAATCGATATTCAACGCCAGTGGCATCTATCAGTAAGTCTTCAGGTTGCGTATGAAGAAGATTTAGAGTGACGTAATGATCAAATTGGAGAGCATCTAAAATAAATATCAACTCATCATCTGATTTAAGTTTTACGACAGCAGGCCAATGAACAGATTGAATTGAGTTTTGCATACATTACCTGAATCTACGGAATGACCCCGTCACCACACCCCATATTTCAAATTGCATGCCCTCAGTGATCTCTATGGGTTTGAAGTCTTTGTTTGCCGGTAACAATCGTGGAGCGCCTGACTTAAGCTTGGCTAACGTTTTAATTGTGAATTCACCATCTACTACTGCAAGCACCACGTCCCCTATTTTGGCTTTCTTGGATCGATCTACTACCGCTTTATCACCTGGCATTAAGCCAAGCTCTATCATTGATAAACCTTGGATAGTAACAAAGAAGGTAGCGTCTTCTTGGTCGATTAAATAATCGTTTGGATTAAGTCTTTTTTCTACATGCTCTTCGGCTGGACTGGGAAAACCAGCAGCAACCTTCGTTGAGTATAAAGGCAGCGAAACTTTGGGTCTATTCAGGCTTAGAGGTTCTAATTCGCTATAGAAATTAGCAACACTCTTGAAACTGGCTCTCTGATGAGTAATTGGAACAACTTTTAAAGCCGAATCTTGGCTTAAAGATGAATGTTGATTAACAGTATTCATTTGAATATTGTAACAATATTTACTATAAATTACCGACTAATTTTTAACCAGCATATATTTCAAGTTAAGTATTCCGGATAACTACCGCAAAGTGGTAACGCCAACTCCCATCATGAGATTTTAAAATGCAAATTTATACAGCAAAATCATAGGCATCCAGAACATTGCTTAAAGTTTAAGCATCAATTCTCAAGCGACCAGGTATTTTGGGTCTTGGTTTACTAATTTCCTGCTCTTCTTTAAAACAATGACTCTTTCGATCTATATTGTGTATTTCATGCAAAAAAACAGCAAATGTATTCAAGTTATATATGAATTGATCTAAATATTTCCGCTTAAAAAAGATTTTTGTTGCATAATTAATTTTTAAAAAAACTTTTAACACATTGAATTTATGAGGATTATTTTTTAAATACCCCACGCGTGAGGTCACGCGTGAGGTCACGCGTGGGGTGAACTCCAGTTATAAAAATAAAAAGTTTCAGTAGCGAGAATGAGAAAAGGTTGAATATCAAGGCAATCTTAAAAAACACGAATGCGACCACATCTGCAAATGAATAAACAGGATATAGGATCCTTTTTTATTAACGAATATTGCTATAATTGTGAGATATTAACTACGGAGAAAGTGATCCATTTTGGTGATCCAAATGCTCACTACTTGAATATTTAACACATTGTTTTATATAGAATTTTAAAGAATTTTGCTGCCCAATAACCGAGTCCTCTTTTGGGCACCATCAATTGCAACACCGAAATTAAGTGTTACTTAATTCTCAAACCGTATAAATTCAAACAGTTATAGACCCCGTTTTACTCAACGATACCGTGTGATTGGCGTACTCAAATCTGAATATCATTGTACTACGAAACGACAGCCACTCTGTGCTCAAGCCGCCAAAATAGCAAGCGTAATTAATGGCTGGATAGCAAGGCCACCGCCTGCGCCCTTTTGCTCACATTTAGTTTTTGGAATATGCGTTTAATATGGCTTTTGACTGTGTTCAAGCTGATTTGTAAAATCGCAGCTATTTCCTGATTGGTTTTGCCGGCCTTAATCCAATCAATCACTTCTAGCTCGCGCTCGGTTAAGCGCAACATATTGAATCGATACTCAGGTTCGTCGATATGCTCCGGGTAATCCAGCTGCTGAATTTTTCTGAGCACGTGATCGATATGCGGCATTAAACACTGCAGCACCGCTGAATCAATAGATAACTTTTCTTGTTTGCTGAAAAACACATACAGGCAGTCGTTGCCGCTACGCATATCGCTCACGCCGTAAACTAACAATGAATTAACGCCCAAAGGCAAGTCGTGGAATATTTTTCTAAACTCACAATCAAACTCGGTATTAGCAAAATAATTTAGCGCAAACCAACGCCGATTGTTGGCCAGCCAAAGGTGGTGCAAATGCGTCATGCAGCGATTCGCTTCTTTAGTGGTGGCCATGAATGCGCGTGTATCAACCCCCTTGATCCCTGAAGCTAAATCATAATGCAGCGAATGATGTTCTGACGCTTGAGATTTAAAATCGCCCCATACGGATAGCAAGATTTCATGCGGGATAAATTTTGATACATCACTTTGCAGCCAAGTAAAAAACTCAACATGGCGTTTGATGTGATGAGCGTTTTCAATCACAGAAATTACGCTTTCAAGCGTATGTGGTTTGAGATCTGAATCCATAAGCTTACATACCGATGACCGAAATGTTCATGCTAAAGATTGCGTGACAGTGACTAAGTTTTTAATGCGTGAATAGCGGATAAATTGCGCCACCAGCCATAGGCATCCATGCCGTAGCCAAATACATAACGGTCTGGCACCTTTAAACCCACAAAATCTGCCTGAATT
>NCHI01000119.1 GCA_002281815.1 Methylotenera sp. 24-45-7 | reverse complement strand
AAGCGTTAATCGTATGCTGCGCAGTTAGCGAAGCATCAACAGCTTGCCAATTCAATGGCTCAATATTCAAAAATTGCTCAATTTCAGCCGCAAGTTTAGGCAACACTGGTTTTAAGTAGAGTGTGAGTAAACGGAACATTTCCAGTGCGTCGGAGCAAACTTCTTGCAGTAGCGCGTCTTGTCCTTCTTGCTTTGCAATCACCCAAGGTGCTTTTTCTGCTACATAACCATTCGCCAAATCTGCCAGACGCATAATTTCACGCAAGGCCTTGCCATAATCACGCGCTGCATAGCTCTCAGCTAACATTGGCGCAGCTGATTTCAGCTCAGTGACTACCGTATTGCTAGTTGTAGGGTTTAATTTACCTTCAAAACGTTTGTTAATAAAACCAGCGGTGCGACTGGCGATATTGATGTACTTGCCCACTAGATCGCTGTTAACGCGTGCGACAAAGTCCTCTAAATTCAGATCGATATCTTCCATGGTGCTATTGAGTTTAGCTGCATAGTAATAGCGCAAGTATTCAGGATTCTTAATATGCTCTAGATAACTACGTGCAGTAATAAACGTGCCGCGTGACTTGCTCATCTTTTCGCCATTCACAGTCAAGAAACCGTGGGCAAAAATCTGCGTAGGTTTGCGGTGTCCTGAATACTCTAGCGTTGCTGGCCAGAATAAAGCATGGAAATATAAAATGTCTTTGCCAATAAAGTGATAAAGCTCAGTCGCTGAGTCATGTTTCCAGTATTCATCGAAGTCTAAGCCTTTGTCTAGACATAGCTTTTTAAAACTTGCCATGTATCCGATAGGCGCGTCCAGCCACACATAGAAATACTTACCCGGAGCGTCTGGAATTTCAAAACCGAAATACGGCGCATCACGAGAGATATCCCAATCGTTAAGACCATTTTCAAACCACTCGCCCATTTTGTTAGCAGCCTCGCCTTGCAGCGTGCCAGAGCGTGTCCAGTCTTTTAAAAACTGCTCACATTCGGATAACTTAAAGAAGTAATGTTCCGTTTCTTTGCGAACGGGTGCTGCACCGGAAACTGCGGAATACGCATTAATCAACTCGGTTGGATTATAAGTTGCGCCACAAACTTCACAGGAATCGCCATACTGGTCTTTAGCATGACATTTCGGACATTCGCCCTTAATGAAACGATCCGGTAAGAACATATTTTTCACCGGGTCATAAAACTGTTCTATGGTTTTGGTGGCAATTTTGCCTGCCGCTTTTAATTTTTTATAAATACCTTGCGATAGCGCTTTGTTCTCTGGGGCATTGGTCGAGTAGTAATTATCAAAAGCTACTAAAAACTCAGCAAAATCTGCACTGTGTTCTTTGTGTACGTTAGCAATGAGCGCCTCGGGTGTAATGCCCTCTTTTTCAGCACGCAGCATAATGGGCGTGCCGTGCGTATCATCAGCACAGACATAGTGCACGGTATGACCTTGCATTTTTTGAAAACGTACCCAGATATCAGTTTGAATATATTCAACCAAATGACCTAAATGAATGCTGCCATTTGCGTATGGAAGTGCGGAAGTAACAAGAATTTTGCGAGGAGTATTTGCGGTTGCCATGAGATAAATGGATCTATTAAGCTAAAACCATATTCTAACAAATGCCTATGCATCCCACAGCATACATTTCACGTATTTATAAGGATATTCAGGCCATTTTGATAAATCATTAGCGCAATCGGTTAAAATACCTTATCTTTTTACTCAAGTTAATTCATTTACGTTTTCAGCAGGAATTTAAAGCAATGGCAATTTCAGAATTTCTCATTCAAAGTACCCTCAAATTATGCATAGATCCGAACACTGACAAAGACTTTATCAGTGGCAAATATGCTAGAAACATCAAAATCAACGGCAACGATGTTAGCTTGGATATTGTGCTGGGCTACCCAGCTAAATCAGTGATGTCAGACATACAAACGCTAGTGATTCAAACCCTGAAAACTATCGATGGCATTGGCAATATTAGTGTCAATGTCAGCAGCAAAATCGTAGCGCACAAAGCACAGCAAGGCGTCACTCTGCTACCAAATGTGAAAAACATTATTGCTGTTGCTTCAGGCAAAGGCGGCGTAGGAAAATCCACCACTTCAGTTAACTTGGCTTTAGCTTTAGCTGCCGAAGGCGCGACTGTCGGTTTGCTGGATGCAGATATTTATGGCCCTAGCCAACCGCAAATGCTGGGCATTAGTGGCGGACGCCCAGAAAGTAAAGACGGCAAAAGCATGGAGCCTATGCAAGCGCATGGCATACAAGCCATGTCGATCGGTTTTTTGATCGATACCGATACGCCCATGGTATGGCGTGGCCCAATGGTCACTGGCGCCCTAGAACAATTGTTACGCGAGACTAACTGGCATGATCTGGATTATTTAGTCATTGATTTGCCGCCTGGCACTGGCGACATTCAATTAACTCTCGCACAGAAGATTCCGGTCACAGGTGCGATTATTGTGACCACACCGCAAGACATTGCCCTGCTCGATGCGCGCAAAGGCTTGAAAATGTTTGAAAAAGTAAACATCCCTATTTTGGGAATTGTTGAAAACATGAGCACGCACATTTGCAGCAATTGTGGCCATGAAGAACATATTTTTGGCACTGGCGGTGGTGCGCTGATGGCGAAAGATTACAACATCGATTTGCTAGGCTCATTGCCGCTGGACATTAATATTCGCACGCAGGCAGACAGCGGTAAGCCTACCGTGATTGCAGCGCCAGATAGCAAAGTGGCTGATATTTACAAAGAAATTGCGCGTAAAGCCGCGATTAAAATTGCAAATGCAAGTTTGGATTACAGCGGCAAGTTTCCGAATATTGTGATTCAGAATACTTAAAACTTGTATTAGCCACTGATGTATCAGTAAACGTTATCTGTGGCTAATTTTTTGTTCTACTAATGCTTAATCAGCGGCCTTGACGCCATGACCGTAAAGGTTATGTCCGTCAAGCACCCGTTGCTACGCAGCGACCTTGACGCCAAAGCAATACACATCCACACCACACGCCGGCGCGATTAAAGTTGCTGGAATCGCCTCGCCT
The DNA here is from genome assembly GCA_002281815.1 of Methylotenera sp. 24-45-7. Classification (GTDB taxonomy): domain Bacteria; phylum Pseudomonadota; class Gammaproteobacteria; order Burkholderiales; family Methylophilaceae; genus Methylotenera. The sequence continues at coordinate 1,701 of NCHI01000119.1, read as the reverse complement.
TTTAGCCAATGATTTACTGCATCTTGCTTACCCGCGCCCGTCACTAGAAACATCACCTCATGTGTGTTATTCAAGCGGTTTTGGCTCATGGTCACACGGTCTGCCGGTGGTTTTGGTGAGTTAAATACTGGCACGACATCAGCACTGTTATCTACAGCCTGACCGGGAAATAAAGAAGCGGTATGACCGTCTTCACCCAAACCCAAAATAACCAAGTCAAAGCTACGCACACCAGCCAAAGTTTTCGCATAGGCTTTGGCACCTTCAATGTTACCCAATTCAGCAGGAATATCATGAATCTGGTTTTGTGGTATCGCCACATGGTTTAACCATGCTTCACGCGCCATTTTACTGTTACGTTCAACGTGGTCTGTGGCTAAGCAGCGATCATCGTTATGAAACACATGCCAGTTCGCCCAATCGGCTTGTTCTTTTGCAAGTAACTGATACACGCTTTTAGGTGTTCCGCCACCAGCAAGCACTACTAAAAAACTGCCGTGCTTGGCAATGGCTTCTTTTGCGGCCTGCAAAATTCGTGTCACTGCTGCCTGATTAATTTCATCTTGTGAATGAAATTCATGCCAGCGCGAAACTTGATTGTTCGCCAGTTTCAGGGTGTTAACTTGATTTGTTTGTGATGTTTGCATAAAACAGTAGTGCCTTTTTCGGTATAATTACGAGTTAATTTAATAACTCGCTATTTTAACTGAAAACTAGCGCAGGCATCTGTAAAAACCTATCGAGAGAATTTGAAATAATGGCTAAACAAATCGACCCCTGTACCCTTGTACTTTTTGGCGCAAGCGGCAATTTATCACGCATTAAGTTAATGCCTGGCTTGTTCCGTTTAGATGCGGCAGGTCGCCTTGCCGATGATATGAAAATTCTGTCCGTAGGTCGCGGTGAGTTATCACGCGAAGCGTGGCAAGCTGAAGTTAGAGGCATGCTTGAAAAGAAATTTAAAGATGGTTTTGATGAAAAAGTATATGAGCGCTTTATTGCGCGTAACCACTATCATGCTAACCCACCTACAGACCCTGATGCATTTCAAAAAATGGCTGCCAAATTGGGTGATGCTTCTGTATTCCCACAAAACCTAGCTTACTTTTTATCCGTGCGCCCTACTGACTTTGCAGTGATTGTGGCACAGCTGTCAGGCGTAGGCTTGGTAGATGAGAGCAAATACTGGCGCCGTGTGCTGATTGAAAAACCATTCGGCACCGATTTACCAAGCGCGCAAGCATTACAGGCTGAGCTGACCAAATACCTGAAAGAAAGCCAGATTTACCGTATTGACCATTACTTGGGTAAATCTGCGATTCAAAATATCATGCTTACACGTTTTGCCAACACCATGTTTGAGCCTATTTGGAACAACGCGCATATCGACCATGTGCAAATTACCAATAACGAAACATTGGGTGTGGGTGACCGCACTACGTTCTACGATGCGACTGGCGCGTTGCGCGATATGTTCCAAAGCCACTTGCTGCAAACACTTGCTCTGGTGGCGATGGAAAAACCAAACGACTTAAGCCCAGACAGCATTCGTGCTGAAAAAATCAAAGTGTTGCAATCGATTCGCCCGGTAGATACCAAAAACCTGAACAAACACGCGTTCCGTGCGCAATATGCTGCGGGTCGTGTATGCGTTGGTGATGGCCATGGCGAAAACGTCGCTGGCTATTTAGAAGAGCTAAA
>NCHI01000118.1 GCA_002281815.1 Methylotenera sp. 24-45-7 | reverse complement strand
ATGCGTGATGCTGCTGCACCGGTAAACGCGCCGCGTTCGTGACCAAATAACTCTGACTCTAATAAATCTTTGGGGATAGCCGCAGTATTGATTGCTATAAATGGTTTATCTGCACGTGGGCTATGGCGATGCAATGCACGGGCTACCAGCTCTTTACCACTGCCAGATTCGCCGTTGATGAGCACCGTGGCATGTGAGCGACTTAAGCGACCAATGGCGCGAAATACTTCTTGCATAGAAGGCGCTTGCCCAATAATTTCTGGCGACTCTTCGCTGATGCTATTGGCAGTGCCGTCAGAAGCTTGGCGGGTGCTCTCTTCAACAGCGCGTTTAATAATATCAATCGCTTGGTCTACATCAAACGGTTTGGCAAGGTATTCAAACGCACCACCTTGAAACGCAGCCACGGCGCTTTCAAGATCAGAATAGGCAGTCATGATAATGACCGGAATATCTGGATATTTGCGTTTGATTTCGCTTAAGAAGTCCAAACCGGAGCCGTTAGGCATGCGAATATCACTGACAACTACTTGTGGTTGTTCGCGCTCTAGCGCGTTAAGTGCTTCGGCAATCGATGAGAATGTCTTGAATTCTAAGTCTGTACGCGCCAGTGCTTTTTCAAACACCCAGCGTATAGATTTGTCGTCATCAATAATCCAGATTGGTTTCATAGTGTTCTCTTATCATTTAATACATTAACATTGGTGGTAGGAGCGCAATTTATTGAGCAAAAGCTGTTCTATCAATATTGCTTTCGTGATCTAAAGATCACTCCTACAAGATGCATTGTGCAAAAGCAATTAATTGCACAAAAACTGCCTTAATCAATATTGCTTTCGCGATCTAAAGATCGCTCCTACAGGGATGTTTTGTGTAGGAGCGCAATTTATTGCGCGAAATGTGCTGCCTAATATTGCCTTCGCGGTCTAAAGATCGCTCCTACAGGGATGGCTTGTGTAGGAGCGCAATTTATTGCGCGAATGTTTATCAAATCAATATTACCTTTGCGATATTAATATATCGCACCTACTGCGCTAAGCCGCCTGATTTGATGGCGCTGGTTTCAATAGGTAACAAAATCGTAAAACAGGTGTTGCCGGGTTCGCTGTTACATTCAATCATGCCATGATGTTGGGTTATGAACGTTTGCGCCAGTGTTAAGCCCAGACCTGAGCCGCCTTCGCTGCCGGAGACTAACGGATAAAATATGCGGTCACGAATGTCGGCAGGAATGCCAGGTCCGTTATCGATAATTTCTAGTTTAATCGCCACGCGATAGCGTTTTCTAGCCAGCGTTACTTGGCGTTCTGCACGGGTTCTTAGGGTGATTTGGCTATTAGGCGTTTTGTGCGACTGCATCGCCTGCACTGCATTGCGCGCAATGTTCAGCACAGCTTGAATCAGCTTCTCACGGTCACCTATCAATTCTGGCAGGCTTAAGTCATAGTCGCGCTTTATCATCACCGTTTGTGGTGATTCTGCGAGTATCAAGCTGCGCACGCGCTCAAGTACTTCATGAATATTGGTAGGTTGGTATTTAGGTACGCGATGTGGCAACAACAGTCTATCCATCAGCGCTTGCAGGCGGTCAGCTTCTTTAATGATGACTTGCGTGTACTCACGCAAACTAGGCGAGGGGAGTTCGTGTTCCAGCAGTTGCGCTGCACCGCGCAAACCACCCAAAGGGTTGCGAATTTCATGCGCCAAATTGCGCAGTAGCTCAGCATTCGCTTGCTGCTGAATCAGCATGCGTTCTTCACGTGCGATGCGCAGTTGCGCATCCATAGGCTGAAACTCAAGGATAATGCTGGCCGCAGGCGAATCAATAGGTGTTACCGTGCAGGTGACAGCATAAGATTGGTGACGCAAGGTGCTAATGGTGAATTCGTGCTCACGAAACGGGCTTTGTTGTTTAATGGCGTTATTAACCGCCATCATTAAAATATCGCAATTGGGGAATACGTCGCTGATACTTTGCCCCACAATCTGTGTGGCGCTAAAAGCGAAGATAATTTCAGCGCCGGGGTTTACATAAACCACGCGACGATTGTCGTCTAACAACACAATTGCTGTTGCTAAGTGCTCTAGTCCTGCAAAATGGTCTGGCGTAGGTTGAACCATGCTCGTCTTAACTCATCGTTTTGCTAATCATACTATGAATAAAGCAAAAGCCAGGCCAGATTTAGTGATGCGGTTAGCGCAATGAATTGAGCTCTTTTTGTAGTAGCTCAATATTCTTTTGATGAATGTCTACGTTCTCTTGCAGGCCCTTCATTTTCTCTTCAAACTTGGGCACATTGCGAAATGTTTTTCCGCCAGCGGTTCTAAATACTTCGGGTTTGGCTTCGCCTTCAGCATAGGCTTTTTTCGCTTCTTCTAAGGCTTCTTTTTCTGCATCTAACTCAGTTTGTAAAATACTGCGACGCTTACTGTCACGCTGGGCTTGGGTGTCTTTATCCACGCGCGGAAAGCTGTTGGGTGTGGCTGTGCGCTTATTTGGTGCGGCATTATTTGGCTTAGTGTTGCCACCATTGTTTACGGCGCTGCTACTCTGGTCGATTTCAAGACGCACTGCTCCCTTAGATTTAACATTGGAGTAAGTGACACGGCCGTCAGCATCAACATGTTTGTATATTTCAGCACTTGCCAAGTGTGAAAAAAATAAGGCGCTGATTGCAAAAAATAAGTGTTTTTTCATGGATTCAGTTTATTAGAGTTGAGCCATTATGGCAATAAATCACGCGATTATTGGCAGCCATAAACACGTAATATATAGCTGAACGTGTCGCATTACCAAGCGTTGACGCCAAACAACATCAACAAAAAAGGGCGAGAAATTCTCGCCCTTTTGCCTAGCTAAAATTAATTAGCAAGAGTAGTACAAACCAAACTCAACTGGGTGTGGCGTCATGCGAACTTTGTTCACTTCATCCATTTTTAATGCGATGTATGCATCAATCCAGTCGTTAGTGAATACGCCACCTTTAGTTAAGAACTCACGGTCAGCATCAAGTGCTTCAAGTGCTTGTTCTAATGATGCGCAAACAGTTGGGATTTTTGCATCTTCTTCTGGTGGAAGATGGTACAAATCTTTAGTGGCTGCTTCACCTGGGTGAATTTTGTTTTGTACGCCATCAAGACCCGCCATCAACAAAGCTGAGAAAGCCAAGTATGGGTTAGCAATTGGGTCTGGGAAGCGCGCTTCAACACGGCGTGCGTTGTCTGAATGTACAAACGGGATACGGATAGAAGCTGAACGGTTTTTAGCTGAATAAGCTAATTTAACTGGTGCTTCAAAGTGCGGCACCAAACGTTTGTATGAGTTAGTGCCTGGGTTAGTGATTGCGTTTAATGCACGGGCGTGTTTGATGATGCCGCCGATGTAGTAAAGCGCAAACTCGCTCAAGCCAGCATAGCCGTTACCTGCAAACAGGTTTTTGCCATCTTTCCAAACTGATTGGTGTACGTGCATACCGCTGCCGTTATCACCAGCAAATGGTTTTGGCATGAATGTAGCAGTTTTGCCGTAAGCGTGTGCTGTGTTCAAAATGACGTATTTTTGAATTTGTGTCCAGTCAGCGCGTTGTGTCAATGTGCTGAATTTAGTGCCGATTTCACATTGGCCAGCAGTTGCAACTTCATGGTGGTGCACTTCAACAGGCACACCCATTGACTCTAATGTAGTACACATTGCTGAACGGATGTCATGCAATGAATCGACTGGAGGTACTGGGAAGTAACCACCTTTAACACCAGGACGGTGACCAGTGTTGCCGCCTTCAAATTTCTCGTTTGAAGCCCAAGCGCCTTCTTCTGAGTTGATGCGTACTGAGCAGCCGCTCATTGCAACATCCCATTGAATGCTGTCAAAAATGAAGAATTCTGGCTCAGGACCAAAGTAAGCAGTGTCGCCTAAACCTGATGATTTTAAGTAAGCTTCAGCACGTTTTGCCAAAGAGCGTGGGTCACGCTCGTAGCCTTTGCCGTCAGTAGGGTCAACTACGTCACATGTCAAAATCAGGGTTGGCTCGTCCATAAATGGATCAATGTTTGCAGTTGATGGGTCAGGCATCAATTGCATGTCAGATGCTTGAATACCTTTCCAACCAGCAATTGAAGAGCCATCAAATGCATGACCTTCTGTAAATTTGTCTTCATTGAAATGTGAAACAGGCACGGTTACGTGCTGCTCTTTACCGCGCGTGTCAGTAAAACGAAAATCGACAAATTTGATGTCGTTTTCTTTTACCATTTTCATTACATTAGCCACTGACATTTAGAATCTCCTAGGATGGTGTGGATACAACTCATTAGTAAAACAAGAAATAAATTTCAACACAATAGCTTAGCAGGAAACGTGCCAATTTAAAAAGGTTAAAACGCCATTATTTTTAAGCACCTGGCAATAAGCAGTTTTTTGTAGGCACTAAAATAGTGCACCTACATTATTTTGCGCACTAAAGTTGTGCGCTTGATGCCAATGAATATTTTTTTGTTGTTTAACGCTATACTTTGCCTAAGCAAAATTAGGCTGTCATTATAAATTTAAGCGAGACAAAATGATGAGTAATCAAAAAGAAATTTTGACCATGGCGCAAAAACGCGCTGTTATTAATAACTTGCCTTACGCTGGGGCGTTGACACCACAAGAGGCGTTTGAAATTTTAACGGCTGATAGCAAAGCGCTGTTAGTGGATGTGCGCACAAAAGCTGAGTTGGAGTTGGTGGGTCGCGTACCGGATGCGCTGAATGTGGAATGGGCGTTTTATCCCGGCATGGTGGCTAATCCGCAATTTGCTGAACAACTCAAGGCCGAACTTGATCAACGAAATTTTGATAAGAACTCTGTATTGGTGTTTTTATGCCGCACAGGCGGGCGTTCTAACA
>NCHI01000117.1 GCA_002281815.1 Methylotenera sp. 24-45-7 | reverse complement strand
GTATCAGGCACCGATGGTGTAGGCACTAAATTAAAGCTCGCTTTTGAATTAAATAAACATGACACGGTAGGCATCGATTTGGTCGCCATGAGCGTCAACGATATTTTAGTGCAAGGTGCCGAGCCATTATTTTTCTTGGATTACTTTGCCTGCGGTAAGCTTGAAGTTGGCGTAGCTGCACAGGTGATTAAAGGCATTGCGCAAGGTTGTGAGCAATCTGGCTGCGCATTGGTGGGTGGTGAAACCGCAGAAATGCCAGGCATGTATCCGGCAGGTGAATATGATTTGGCAGGCTTTGCAGTAGGCTGTGCTGATAAATCCAAACTAATTGACGGTACTACCATTGCTGCGGGTGACATTGTATTGGGCTTGGCTTCAAGTGGCGCACACTCAAATGGTTATTCACTCATTCGTAAGTTGATAGACAAATCCGGCATTGATTTTGAGTCAGATTTCCATGGCAGAAAATTCAAAGATGTCGTGATGGAGCCTACGCGTATTTACGTGAAATCACTGCTTAAACTCATTGAAGCCCTGCCAGTTAAAGGCATGGCACACATCACTGGCGGCGGCATTACCGAAAACATTCCACGTGTGTTACCCGCAGGTTTAACTGCAGAAATCAAAGCCAGTGGCTGGCAGTTGCCGCCATTATTCCAATGGTTGCAAGCACAGGGCAACATCGTGCCTAGTGAACTTTACAAAACTTTTAACTGTGGCATCGGCATGGCAGTCATTGTGGCAAAAGAGCATGTAGCGCAAGCTAAGCAGCTACTAGAAGCTTCTGGTGAAACAGTATTTGAAATTGGACATGTGCGCGCGCAAAACGCCGGTGAAGCGCCTACCATTGTTGTTTGATATTAATCGTAACTTCGATGGCTTTGCTGCGTTAGCTAGATGTCCCTGTTCAATAAAGGAAGTCTCGTGTTAAATCGCATCAAAGTAGTTTTATCCGCCAGTACATTGAGTTTACTCACATTATTGCCTGTATCTGTTGTAGCAGAGCAAGCAGCGATCGCTAACGCTGCTTTACCCAAACGTATTCAAGCCGTGTACGCCGTGACTAAAAATGGCCAACCGTTTGCCAACGTGCATGAACAGTTTGTCATCACTGATAATCAGTACCAGCTTGAAAGTGTTACCAAAGGCATCGGTGTGTATGCCTTGTTCGGTGAGCGCGTGTTGACTAGTCGTGGTGAAGTGACAGCGCAAGGATTAAAACCGAACCGTTTTGAATTACGTCAGGGTGATAACGCGAAAAAAGCGCTGTTAGCAGAATTTGACTGGGCTAAGCAAAATTTGCGTATGACGGTGAAAGGTAAAGCCAAGGACGCAAAGCTGGATGCAGGTACGCAGGACTTAGCAAGTTTTGCTTATCAATTTATGTATCTACCCAAACCGCTAAAAGATAGCGTGACGGTGAGTTTAACTACTGGCAAGAAACTCAACCAATATCAGTACAACATCAAACCTGAAACCGAAATGATCGACAGTGGCGGTGTGCAATATAAAACTTTGCATCTGGTGCCAGCAGCGCAGGATGGCGAAGAAACCAAAGAGTTATGGTTAGCCACCGATTATCATTACCTGCCAGTGCGTATTCTGCTGGTAGATGATAATGGGCAAAAGTTAGAACAGACACTCACAGAACTCAACATGCAATAAAAAATGTTTTAGATGAACACCAAGTAATATTAAATAAAGAAAATTAGACATGACCCCAAACCTGATTCGCCAAGCCGCTGTGATGTTATCCAACCTGCTGACTTTCAGCAGCCCTGCGGATGCGAAATTAAGCGAATTTTTCCGTAACAACCGTGATTTAGGTACTAAAGAACGTGCTTTTGTGGCGGAGAGTGTTTATGGCGTGTTACGCCGTTTGCGTTTTTTAAGCACGGTGACCGCTAATGCAGAAGATGACCCAGATGACGCACGTAAACTAATTTTGGCGTATTTGCTGCGTATTCAGGGCATGAGTATCCGTGAGCTGGAGCCTATGCTCAATGAGCAGCAGGTCGAGTGGGCGCATACCATTAAGGCCAAATCTACTGACAATCTGCCACTCCCGGTGCAGGCTGACGTGCGCGATTGGCTATGGGATAAACTGGTGGCGCAATATGGCGAAGCCGAAGCCTTGACCATAGGTCGTAGCATGCATGAGCAAGCCACGCTGGATTTGCGTGTGAACACCATTAAAGGCAACCGTGAAGAAGTGCTGGCAAAATTGATTGCCGAGAACACATCGGGTGTGACCAATATCACCACTACGCCATATTCGCCGATAGGCATTCGTATGCCTAATCGTTTGAATATCGGCCGTCATATTTTGTTTACCGAAGGCAAGATTGAAGTGCAGGATGAAGGTAGCCAGTTGCTGTCATATCTGGTGGCGCCCAAACGCGGCATGATGGTGGCGGACTTTTGCGCTGGCGCTGGCGGCAAGACCTTGGCATTGGGTGCGCTGATGCGCAATACTGGCCGCTTATATGCATTTGACGTATCTGAAAAACGTTTGCATAACTTGGGTCAGCGTTTGAAGCGCTCTGGTTTGAGTAATTTGCAGGCGCAGGTGATTAGCAGTGAAACTGACCCTAAATTAAAACGCTTGAACGGCAAGTTTGACCGTGTACTGGTAGATGCGCCATGCAGTGGCTTGGGCACTTTGCGTCGCAACCCGGATTTAAAATGGCGCCAAACCCCGCAAGATATTGCCGAATTAAACGTCAAGCAAGCTAACATTCTGGCGCGCGCTGCTAAGCTGACTAAAGGCGGTGGCCGTTTGATTTATGCCACTTGCAGCTTATTGCGTGATGAAAACGAAACGATTGCTGAGCAGTTTTTAGCGACCCATCCTGATTTTAAATTACTCAATGCCGCTGAAATTTTAGCGCAACAGCAAATTACATTAGATACCGGTGATTATTTAAAATTATTGCCACATCTGCATAATACTGATGGCTTTTTTGCTGCGGTGTTTGAAAAGCAGGAAAGCGCCAAACCAGAACCAAAACCAGCGCCTGAATCAGCACCAGTCGCAGAAGCCTAGTGCAACATGAAACTGCCTAGTCTCAATATCCAAATTCTGTTAGGTGCGGTGTTTGGCGTTGCGATTGGGCTATATTTTCATGGGTTGGGAGCAGAACAACAGACCGTGCAAAGCGGGCTGTATGTAGCTGGATTAATCGGTACGCTGTTTATCGATTTGCTAAAGATGATTTTAATTCCCTTAGTCTTTTGTTCTATTTCAGTAGGTATTGCCAATTTACGTCAGCATCAGCAAATGCATCGCGTATGGGTGGCGACCCTACTGTTTTTTATGGGCAGTATGCTCATTGCCATTATCCTAGGTCTGAGTGCCAGCCTTTACTTCAAGCCCGGCACTGGCTTGCAATTGAATATGTTTGAAAACGCCATGCAAAATTTCGAGGCCAAACAATTGCCGCTTCCGGAATTTTTTGCGCAGTTTTTGCATGGTTTATTTGTGAACCCATTTACTGCATTGGCGCAGGGTAATGTGCTGGCGGTGGTGATGTTTGCGCTGATTTTAGGGGTGGCCTTAGTGATGGGCGGCGACCGCTTTAAGCATGTGCGTACTATTTTGCAAGAAGCTTTAGATGTTACCATGCTGATAGTAGGCTGGATTATGCGTTTGGCACCACTGGGCATTATGGCGTTGCTGATTAAGCTGGTGGCGGTGCAAGATGTGGCGATGCTAAGCACTTTAGCCAAGTTTGTAGCAGTCGTCATGGGCACGACTTTATTGCATGGTATTGTCGTGTTACCGTTAATTTTATATCTGTTTACTAGGCGTTCCCCACTCTGGTTTTGGCGCGGTGCACGTGAAGCTTTGGTCACTGCGTTCGCAACTAGTTCCAGCGCTGCCACATTACCCATTACCTTGCGCTGCACCATACAACATTTAAAAGTGAAGCCAGAAATAGCCGGTTTTGTGACGCCGCTAGGCTCGACTATCAATATGGATGGCACTGCACTCTACGAAGCCGCAGCTGCCTTGTTCGTGGCAAACTTGGTGGGGGTGGAGCTGAGTTTGATGCAACAACTGATTGTGTGCTTCACCGCCATGATTGCCGCCATGGGCGCGCCGGGCATTCCTAGTGCCGGCATGGTGACCATGGTGCTGGTGTTGCAATCGGTGGGCTTGCCTGCTGAAGCGATTGCTATTTTATTACCCATTGATCGTTTGCTGGATACTCTGCGCACCACCGTCAATGTTGAGGGTGATATGGTGGGCAGCCTAGTGGTACAAAAACTCGTTACGCAAACAAGTCATTAACTTTTTATACTAATCCGGTTTTTTTGAGCTGCCATTTGTTTAAGGCATTCATCACTAAAGAATAAGCCGCCGGCACTACCACCAGTGTCAGCAAAGTAGACGATACCATGCCGCCAATAATGGCAACCGATAGCGGTTTATTGGTTTCAGAGCCTGCACCTAAACCCATAGCGGCTGGTAACAAAGCCAAAATAATCGTCAATGACGTCATCACCACTGGGCGCAAGCGAATCGGGCACGCCTCTTTAAGCGCATCATTGACACTAGCGCCTTGCTCACGCAGTTGATTAGTTAAATCCACTAACAAAATAGAGTTTTTAGCCACTAAGCCTATCAGCAATACCAAGCCTATCATCGAAAACATATTCAGCGTATCGCCGGAAATCAGCAGCGCGATTAAGCCGCCGATAATCGCCAGTGGCTGCGCCAGCATAATAATAAATGGCTGAATAAACGAGTTGAACTGGCTGGCAAGCACCATGTATAGCAGCAAGAATGCCAGCAGGAATACAAATTTAATATTCTTAAAGGTTTTACCAAACTCTTCAGCTTGGCCAGTCATTTTCACAGTGTATTCAGCTGGTACCACTTTAGCGGCAGTGGCATTCACCAGATCCACCGCCTCGCCCAATGGCATATTCGGGTTGGCATAAAAATTAGCTGCATATTGCAAATCATAGCGCCCAATCA
>NCHI01000116.1 GCA_002281815.1 Methylotenera sp. 24-45-7 | reverse complement strand
ATAAAGATGGTGTAGCTGTCAGCAAATTAAACGAAGGCGAGCAAGGTATAGTGGTGCTGAACAACACGCCGTTTTACGCTGAATCTGGTGGCCAAATTGGTGATTGCGGTGAAGTGCGTAGCACTAACGGTATTTTTACGGTTGAAGATACACAAAAAATTCAGGCCGCAGTGTTTGGTCATCATGGCGTGCTGACGACCGGCACTTTGAATGTGGGCGACCACATTAGCGCGCGCGTCAACACCCAAGCGCGCACCAACACTATGCGCAATCACTCTGCTACACACCTTATGCACAAAGCGTTGCGCGAAGTGTTGGGCGAGCATGTGCAGCAAAAAGGCTCATTAGTGGACGCTGACAAAACCCGTTTTGACTTTGTGCACAACGCACCGATGACCGATGCAGAAATTGCCAAAGTTGAACAAATCGTCAATGCGGAAATTTTGGCAAATGCCGCTTGCCAAGCACGGGTGATGGATATTGAATCCGCACAAAAAACCGGCGCCATGATGCTGTTTGGCGAAAAATATGGTGATGAGGTACGTGTATTAGACATTGGCTCATCGCGCGAACTTTGTGGCGGCACACATGTGAGCCGCACTGGTGACATTGGGCTATTCAAAATCACCTCTGAAAGTGGCGTTGCCGCAGGTGTGCGCCGTGTAGAAGCCACCACAGGCGAAGGCGCACTCAAGCTCATCAACGCACAGCAAAACATGATTTCGCAATTGGCAAACGAGTTTAAAGCCCCTGCAACAGAAGTGGCGGCTAAAGTTGCGCAACTAGCGGAATACACAAAATCGCTAGAAAAAGAACTGGCGCGTTTAAAATCAAAACTCGCTTCATCGCAAGGTGATGATTTAGCCACACAAGCGCTTGAAATTGCTGGCGTTAAAGTACTAGCCGCAACCTTAGATGGCGCAGATGCAAACACCCTGCGCGAAACCATGGATAAACTGAAAGACAAATTAAAATCTGCTGCCATTGTGCTGGCGAGTGTAAACGATGGCAAAGTGAGCTTAGCAGCTGGTGTTACTGCCGATTTAATCAGCAAAATCAAAGCTGGTGACTTAGTCAACTTTGTAGCTGGCCAAGTGGGTGGCAAAGGTGGTGGCAAACCTGACATGGCAATGGCAGGTGGTACCGATGCCAGCAACTTGCCAAAAGCATTAGCAAGTGTAGAGGGTTGGATTAAAGAGAAATTTAATTAGCCGCAGATAAACGTAGATAAACGCTGATAAAGCCTTGGGTGATATTTTAAGTGTTGCCTCAAAAATTACAGCGTAAAAAGTTTATACGTTTTTATCTGTGTGCATCTGTGTTCATCTGCGGCAAAAATTGTTTTTAAGGAATTTTGAATGGCACTAATTGTACAAAAATACGGCGGCACTTCAGTCGCTAATCCTGACCGCATTCGCAATTTAGCGCGTCGCGTGGCGCGCTATAAAGCAATGGGGCACAAAGTGGTGGTAGTGGTTTCTGCGATGTCTGGCGAAACTAACCGTTTAATCGCACTGGCCAAAGAAATTATGCCGGATCCAGATCCACGTGAATTAGACGTGATGATTTCTACCGGTGAGCAAGTCACTATTGGCATGACAGCGCTGGCGCTGATGGAGCTTGGCATTAAAGCCAAAAGCTACACCGGCACGCAAGTGAAAATTTTGACGGATGACGCATACACCAAAGCGCGTATTTTAAGCATTGATGAAACCAACATTAAACAAGACCTAGACAATGGTTATGTGGTGGTTGTGGCTGGTTTCCAAGGGGTGGATGCTAACGGCAACATCACCACGCTGGGTCGCGGTGGTTCAGACACCACAGGCGTAGCACTTGCCGCCGCATTAAAAGCAGATGAGTGCCAAATCTACACTGATGTAGATGGTGTATACACCACCGACCCGCGCGTGGTACCTGAAGCGCGCCGCTTAGACAAAATCACCTTTGAAGAAATGCTGGAGCTGGCCTCACAAGGCAGCAAAGTATTGCAAATTCGCTCAGTAGAATTTGCCGGCAAATACAAAGTTAAATTGCGTGTGTTATCAAGCTTTGAAGATGAAGGCGAAGGCACACTGATTACATTTGAGGAAGAAGACAACATGGAACAACCCGTTATTTCAGGCATTGCGTTTAATCGCGACGAAGCCAAAATCACTGTTTTGGGCGTACCTGACCGCCCTGGTATTGCTTACCAAATTTTAGGCCCTATCGCTGAAGCCAATGTGGATGTGGATATGATTATCCAAAACACAGGCGCAGACGGCACAACTGACTTCACCTTCACTGTGCACAAAAACGAAATGAACAAAGCGCTAAGCATCTTGCGCGACAAAGTACAAGGCCACATTGGCGCACGTGAAATTAGCGGCGACGACAAAATTGCTAAAGTATCTATCGTCGGCGTGGGCATGCGCTCACACGTGGGCATTGCTAGCAAAATGTTCCGCATTTTGGCTGAAGAAGGTATCAACATCCAAATGATCTCAACTTCTGAAATCAAAATTGCCGTTGTGGTTGATGAAAAATACCTAGAACTCGCAGTGCGTGTGTTGCATAAAGCGTTTGAATTAGACGCTGAGTAATTTAACAATTAGCCAACAACTTAACGTTGATTTTTAAGAGGCTTTAGCGTAGTATCACGCCCTCGCAATAAGCGAAAAAAGCGATAAGTAAACGGAGAGCTGGCCGAGTGGTCGAAGGCACTTCCCTGCTAAGGAAGCATACGGGCTTAAATCTGTATCGAGGGTTCGAATCCCTCGCTCTCCGCCAAGTTTTAAAAGTGCGCAATATTTTGCTGGAAAAATAACCGGCTTCAAGTATAATGCACGCTTTCGCGCCCGTAGCTCAGCTGGATAGAGTACTTGGCTACGAACCAAGGGGTCAGGAGTTCGAATCTCTTCGGGCGCACCATATATAACAAAGGGTTAGGCATTTCTGCTTAACCCTTTTTTATTTCTTGCGCTACCATTGCGCTACCGAGTCAATAAACTTTGATTAAACTGGAAGTGTTACTTTCCCCTTCTCAAGAATTAAATTCTTTAGTTACTTTATTGGCCCTAAACGGACTATCAAGCTTTCAAATAACTGGTTCGTAAGGATAAGGCATATCATATTATTAAACTTGGAGATTGTCTTTCGATTAGAGACTTTTGTGTACTTGTCTTCTTAGCGGAGTAATAAGAAACAGCATGAAACTGGTGGCGATTCATTCTTTATTTAATAAGCTATCTCTATTTAATCGTGAAGCAGGGTCAGTTAAGCTGGCTGCATCAATTCTTAAATTTGCAAACCACTCTAGCCCTACAATATTTTGATATGGACGCAATGGACTTAATGTGAAGATTTGACCTTGTTCAATTGCATGACGACAAGTTTCAACTTCCTGTTTAATATCAGCCTGTTTTAAGTCTCTTGAGTAGCCACCCCTTCGAACATGAGCGATAAAGCTTAGCCAGAGACTTTGTTGCCAGAAACGTTGATGTAGTTTATATCTGTGGCAACTTCTACATAAGCAGTACATAGCGGGTGGTTCCCAGAGATATGGTTCGCCATAATCTTCGCTGTGATACTCGACTGGTATATCAGGGTCGCTACATAGTGCACATGGTCCAGATGCGAGTGGTAGTGTTCCAGCGGCTATCAGCTTTTTTAATACTTTGAATTTATTATCACGCTCAATTGGACTGTAGCCGTTGTACCAATTGCCTTTTACTGCACTTTTGTATTGTTGAGTCATAGCAATGCTCCAGCGGCATTATCAATAAATATATTTGCATCACGTATGTATCTAGCTAGCATGGCATCAGAACGATGGCCTGTTTGCTGTTTGATTTTCCAAGCAGTGACACCCGCTTGCGCTGCGCTGGTGACTAATCCAGACCTCAAGCTATGCCCAGAAAATCTGCTAGCGTCTAACCCTATTGCGGTCACATGCTTTTTTATGATGTCTGCAACGGCCTGCGTAGACAGAGAAGTACAAGGCACAACGGCACTTTCATTGAGTTATGTTTTGCCAATCAACTACAACATTATTATTGGAGCGAGCTCCTATGGTAAATTGAGTGTGACTAGTGCGAGTGGTTCTATGGCTTTTGGTATAAGCCCACTTACAGGGTTAAATGTTGGCCTTGCGGGTACAAGATATACCAATGTAATCGCAGGTGTTGCTGCTTCAGGCATTTCCAATGAAACAACAACGCTTACCTATACCAGCGGCGGCAAGGTAGCTACCTACCAGCTTATAGCGGGAACTGGCGCTAATGTTTGGGACTTATCTATCCTAACTTCAAACTTTGGCGCTTCAGGCCCAACACTCTTCGACACTCAATCATCAGTTCAGGCTTCAGCACAAAAAACACGTAGTATTTTTAACGCATCAGCCATTTCATCTAATTTCGCCAACATGAACACTTACGACTGTAATTTGTTTGATGCTAAGGGGATGTGTATTTCAGCAGGTGGTCGTTATACGACTGTAGATAACCCTAACTCAAACAGCACCAGTGCTGTGGTGGTGGTGGGTTATAAAGCGACACCTAATGTTCGTATCGGTGGATTTTTAGACCAAAATGTCAACAACAATACTCCCTCTGGAATTCATATTTCCAATAAGAATCCTTTGATGGGTGCTTTTGTGGTGTGGAATCAAAACCAAGATGGTTTGGGCTATCAAGTTAAATTAGCCAATGCCTATCAAGATAAAAACCTCAATACAATACGAGAAGTGATTGGTACATCAGAAGCAGGTAAAGGCTCAACCGACTTAACCACACAAAGCTATGTGGGTGAAGTGAGCTACGCCTTTAACTACAACGATAAAACATTACTTCGTCCTTACTTAGCATTACGTTACACCACAATTAAACAAGATGCATATACCGAAACAGGGGTCGCAACTCCATTAAGCTACGCTTCTTTAGAAGACCGTTCTACAACCGCTTTGCTGGGATTAAAACTCAATCATCAACTCACCCCTAAAACCACCTTAACGGCAAGTTTGGGTACCCACTTTTACTTTTAGCTGG
>NCHI01000115.1 GCA_002281815.1 Methylotenera sp. 24-45-7 | reverse complement strand
AAGTGAATGGCTTACCGCGCCAGTTGATTAAAATACTTTGCGGCAATGCTTTTGCATCGCCAGTCACGAAGTTGCCAACTGCTAAAGGTAGCGCTGGCAAAATCCAGCCACTTTCATCGTGCCACAGCCGATATTCGCGCACAATCCCGTCTTTATCGGGATAAATATTATGTGTGCCCAAATGTTGGGAGTTAAACGCTGCCTCAAGATGTGGCAGAACGATAGCGATGGTTTTCGGTGAGCTTTTTGGCGGTGCTGTTTCCGGGTCAAGTGGAGCGTAGCTAATGCCAGGAATCATATTTGGCGTGACTTGGCTTAAGGTGTCACTTTCTGTAGCCAAGCGCAACATTGGAAAAAAAGTATTGTTAGTGCTGGCAATCACATCATTAAAGTAGGTATCGCTATCCGGGTTGTATACATCGGGGTCGCTAAACAAAATGTCGAACACTACGGCTTTGGGTTGCTGTGCCTGAATATTCTCTAAAAACTCACCCATCACTTGCCTAGGCCAGGGCCAGCGCCCATATTCTCCCGCCATTGCGCTAAGTGATGCTTCATTAATGTCAACAATTACAATGTCTTTATCAGCTTTAGGCACAATGACGCGATTTTTCACCATCAAATCAAACGCTTTGTCGCGCATGTTTTCACCAACATGAAACAGGCTGGCATCGAGCAGAACAAACACCGTGAGTAGCGCACTTAAATATAAATAAAAGTTGTTGTGCAGCTTGCGTGTGATATCCGCAAGCCATTGATTCATGAGTAGGGCGAGTTTGCTCACAATGTTTCCGCCTGATAATTAATGTATGCAAAGTGTGGCATAAACTTGGCATTTTTAAAAACGCTGCATTGAAAAACTTATCACTTGGGCTCTATTTGGCTAGCCGCTACAAGTGCATCAGGTATAATCGCGCAATGATAGAAATCTTTATATTAGTCGTTACAGTTGCCATACTTTTGCTGTTGGTATGGCGTTTTTCGCACGAAAATCAAACTGACAAAAACCAGCTAATTTTGCAGCAACTGGAAGAAAAGCACAGAGCCATGCTGCTGGACTTTAATGACGGTTTGAATAAATTAGGTGACCGCTTGAGTACAGCGTCGCTGGAAATGAACGAGCGTTTGCGTATCAGTGTAGCCACCGAGCTGCAAGCCACGCGCGACGCCATGCAAGCTTTGCAGTTAGCACAGAATAACAGCCTGGCACTAACCCGTGAAACAGTGCTGGAAAAGCTGCACAACACCCTGGCAGAGCAGGGTAAGGCGCAGCAGGAGCTGATTCAAAGCACTATGCGTAACGCTACACTGCAACTCACGGCGAGCATTGAATCTTTAACCAAGACAGTTGATGGGCGCCTTGAGCAAATCGGCGGCAAAGTGTCCGAGCGTTTGGACGAAGGCTTCAAGAAAACCAATCAAACCTTTATGGATGTGATGGCGCGTTTGGCAACCATTGATGAAGCGCAGAAAAAAATTGATGGCTTGACGACTAACGTAGTGAGCTTGCAGGAGTTGCTAGGAGACAAACGCTCACGCGGTGCGTTTGGTGAAGTGCAGCTAGAGGCGCTGGTGCGTAATGTGCTGCCGGTAAACTCATTTGCCATGCAATACACTTTTGAAAACGGTACCCGTGCCGATTGTGCATTGTTCTTGCCTGAGCCTACCGGTACGGTGGCGGTGGACAGTAAATTCCCGCTTGAAAACTATCATCGCATGCTCGACAACAAATTAAGTGATGCGGAAAAACTACTGGCAGAGAAACAATTTAAACTGGATGTTAAAAAGCACGTAGACGACATTGCGAAAAAATACATTATTTCTAACGTAACATCCGATGGTGCAGTGATGTTTATCCCCGCTGAAGCGGTGTTTGCCGAGCTGCATGCTTATCATGCAGATGTGATTGAATACGCAATGAATAGACGCGTGTGGGTGGTTTCTCCTACCACGTTGATGGCGGTGCTGAACACAGCGCGCGCAGTGCTGAAAGATGTAGAAACGCGCAAACAAGTACATGTGATTAAAGAAGAGTTGGGCAAGCTCAGTAAAGACTTTAGTCGCTTTGATCTGCGCATGAAAAAACTGGCAGATAATATTCGTCAAGCGCATGAAAACGCCCAAGACGTGCATATTTCCAGCCAAAAAATCACCCAGCGCTTTGCGCAGATTGAACGTGTCGAATTGTCAAACAATGTTCCTGATGTGTTGGATATTATTGATGATAAAGAAGATTAGAATCTAAACATAACTATATGAAAATTAAATTATTTTACTTTGCTAGACTCAAGGAAACTTTAAATTATTCAACCGAAGATTTAGAGCTTGAGAATGCCGACCAGCCGTGGACAATCCTTAAACTAAAAGCTTATTTAGCTAAACGCGGTGACGTATGGGGGCAAATGCTGATGGGTAAGCTTAAAGTGCGCGCTGCCATTAATCATGAGCTTGTGCATGATGCTGCAGCCATAAAAGATGGTGATGAGGTGGCTTTTTTCCCGCCGGTGACTGGTGGTTAGGTATTTTAGAAGTCCTTCTCCCTAACTATCTCCCACAGGGAGAGGGTGCGATAGAAGAAGAGTTTTTACCCCCTCTCCCTTTATGGGAGAGGGTGAGGGTGGGGTTAAATAGACTAGGAGAGAGTGTTGCCACACAAAAACATTCATTTCGCCAAATTGCTACGTTCGAACCAAACATTTGCGGAGCTAAAAGTTTGGCAGGTGTTACGTGCTTCTAGACTATTAAATTTTAAGTTTAGACGGCAAGTGCCGATTGATGAATTTATTGTTGATTTTGTGTGTTTTGAACGTAGGCTAATCATTGAGATTGATGGTGGGCAGCATTTAGATAGTGAAAAAGATGTATTGCGTGATGCAAAATTAAAGATGTTAGGTTTTGACGTGTTGAGATTTTGGAATAATGATATTACCGAGAACTTTGATGCAGTGATGGATGTGATCATGTATCAATTGCAAAAACACCCCTCTCCCTAACCCTCTCCCGCAAGGGGAGAGGGGAGTTAATATCATTACGGTATAACTGATTGCGTAAAGTAGTAATAAAAAATTTTTTAATAGAGAAGCTTAAATACATCCCCCGTCTCCGTTGATGGGAGGAGGTTCGGGAGAGGGTGTCAACGATATGACAGTACGTGTGCAAACTGAAGACTTTGATGCCGGGGCTGAAATCAAGCGCTTGCAAGCAGCACGTAAAGACATAGGTGCTGTGGTGAGTTTTATTGGTTTGGTGCGCGATATTAATGATGGCGATACAGTGTCACAACTGACACTAGAGCATTATCCCGGTATGACTGAGAAATCATTAACGGTCATTGCTGACCAAGCTAAAGCGCGCTGGAACATTACGGACGTTTTGATTATTCATCGAGTTGGCACATTGCAACCGTGTGATCAGATTGTAATGGTGGCTGTGGCTGGCGGACATCGTGGAGCTGCCTTTGCTGCCTGTGAGTTTGTGATGGATTATCTAAAAACTGAAGCGCCATTTTGGAAAAAAGAACTGACGCAGGACGGTGAGCGTTGGGTGGAAGCAAAAGACTCAGATGATGATGCTAAAGAGCGTTGGAACTGAATTTGATGATATCCGTCATTCCCGCGCAGGCGGGAATCTAGGCGAATGCCAACACTAATGTGCTTAATTATTATCATTTGATTAAAATTGCTTGGATTGATGTTTGAATGGATTCCCACCTAGTACGGGAATGATGAACTCACTAATAAAACACATAACATTTAGCGCGCACTAGCGCTGAGTAAAATAAAAATATGCATACACTTAAACCGCAGCAACTCACTTTAAACATTGATGCTAAGCAATTTAGCTTTTCCGACACTTCGGAATTGGTGGTTGATGGTCATCATGATGCGCAATATCAGGCTTGGGTAACGCAAGCCGAGGCCAAAACGGCGGCTGAATTTGGCTTGAGCATTCAGCACCCGGGTTTTAATTTGCTGGCATTGGGCGAGCCTGGCTCAGGCCGCACCACGCTCATGTTGAACATGATGCATGAAGCTGCGGCAAAATCAGTGGCTGCCAGTGATTTAGTAGCTTTGTATCAGTTTGATGCGAATGGTAAGCCCTTATTTTTAAAGCTGCCAGCTGGAGCGGGCACGCAACTGAAACAGGCAATGGATGCGTTTGTGCGCAATTTTGCTAAGGATTTGCCTAATCTTTTAGAAGCAAAAGCGCAACAAAACTCTATGACGCCGATTCATATTTTTGTTGAAGGCCAGCTCAGTGCGATTAAAGCCAGCTTGACTTTAATTACCCCTGAAAAAATGCCAACTAAGTACTTTTCTGCATTGCAGCAGGATATTCTCGATACATTGGAAGCTTGGCAAACTAACACTAGCGTTGACGGTGAAACCAATCTTGAAGCACTAATGAACGAGAGCTTCTTCGGCCGCTATCGCACCAATGTGCTGGTGGAGCATCACGCTGGCGACCATGCTTCAGTGTTGTATGACAACGACCCTAGTTTGCAGTCATTATTTGGCGGCATCGAGAGCGCATCTGAGGCGAGCAATATTCCAGATTTTATGCGCTTACGCGCGGGCAACTTGCTGCGTGCTGACGCAGGCACTTTGCTGCTGCATTTGCGTGATATTTTGGCAGATGAACAAAATGGCTCACATATTCTAGAAAAGCTACATCGTTTCTTGCGCAACGGCACTTTGCAAATTGAAGACTTAAGTAGTAGCAGTAATCAGGGCAGCAGTTTGATTAGCGCACAAGCGGCAATTCCGGTTTCAGTCAAGCTGGTGCTGATTGCCACGCGTGAAGATTATTATGAACTGCTGGGCATTACGCCAGATTTTTTTGAATATTTCCCTATAAAAATCGAGTTTGCCGATCAAGTAAAAGCTAACGCCGAGAACTATGCGGCTTACGCTGCGTTCATCGCCTATAAATGCCAACATCATCATTGTCGCCACTTTACTGCTGAAGCAGTCGCCGGCTTGCTGCAAGCCATGCATCGTTTAATTGAAGATCAAACCCGATTAAGTACCAAATTTGGCGTATTAGAAAAATTGTTACTAGAGAGTTCGGCAGCAGCCGGCATACGCAATGCCAGCTTGGTGGAAATTCAAGATGTAAAATCAGCCATACAGCGTAAATATCAACGC
>NCHI01000114.1 GCA_002281815.1 Methylotenera sp. 24-45-7 | reverse complement strand
TGGTGCCACGGATGTCGGCAACTGTGAGTAAATAGAGCGCAGTTAATCTACGTTCATTGCCAACTAAACTTGCAAAGCCTTCAATGACGCTGGGGTCTGATAAGTCAGACTTCTGCGCAGTTGCTGACATTTTGAGGTGGGTTTCCACTAACCATGACACTAGCGCAGCATCTGCTTTGTTTAACGCATGTGATTTGCAAAAGCGTGCCGCATCGACTTTTCCTAAGTTAGAGTGATCACCATTTCTGCCTTTGGCAATGTCGTGGAATAGTGCAGCTAAATAGAGCAAGTGTGGTGCATCAAATTCTGCGAACAATTGACTGCAAAGTGGAAACTCATGTTTAAGCTCAGGCTTGGAAAAGCGACGCAAGTTTGCCAACACATTCAGGATGTGTTCATCCACTGTGTAAACATGAAATAAATCGTGCTGCATTTGTCCGATAATGCGCCCAAATGCTGGAATATAGCTACCCAGAATGCCATAGCGGTTCATGGCTCTGAGCGTGTGGTTCACACCTATAGGTTGTGAAAGTATTTCTATAAAGTGTTTTTTATTTTCAGGCTTATTTCGGAATGTCTGATTCACCAAATGCTTTGCACGTTGTAAGTTACGTACCAAGCCAGCGCCCATACCTTTGAGATCAGGATTTTTTTGCAACAGTAAAAATGCTTCAAATATTGCATCAGGACGGTCTTGTAGCAAACTTTCGCTTTTACATTCCAATAGCTGATTACGCGATTCAAAATCTTGATTGATATCAACAGTTTTTAGTGTGCTTACCGTGAGCATTTGCTGAAATTCTTTGAGCAGGATTTCATTCATTAACTCAATGAACTTCACGCTGCGATAATAACTTTGCATCAATTGCTCACTCGGGCGCTTGCGTGGCGTGTTGAGGTAACCTAATGTATTAGCAATCTCATTTTGAAAGTCAAACAGCAGACGATCTTCACGACGCCCACTTAAGAAATGCAGATGAATACGTAAGTTTTGTAGTTTTCGCTCATGCTGATGAATATGTTTGGCATCCTGAGCGGAGATGATTTGGTGTTTGGTGAGTAATTTCCAAATACTTTCAGACTTGGAGGCTGTCTGTGCATGCAAATTCAATGTTCGCGCCAACCAAGAAATCATGTGTAAGTCGCGCAACCCACCGGGGCTCTCTTTTATATTGGGTTCTAGGTTGTAAGCCGTGTCGTTGAATTTGGCATGTCTTTTTTGCTGTTCTTTGAGCTTTTCTGTAAAGAAAGCCATAGGTGTGTCAAAGTGATGCGTAACAGCAACGAGTTTTTGATACTGAGCATGATCGCCAGCCAATAATCTGGACTCAAGTAGGTTGGTCTGCACAGTTACATCTTTTTGCGCTTCAGAAACACACTCGTCTAGGGTGCGTACGCTATGCCCAACGTTGAGTCCCATGTCCCACATGAGCCCAATTAAATGCTCAATATCTTGATTGAGCGCCTGATTTGATTCTGAATCGTCAGGGATTAACAGCAATAGATCGATATCGGAATAAGGGTAAAGTTCGCCGCGTCCATAGCCACCAACCGCAATCAAGCAGCACGAGGTGTTTGCTTGTGATTTTGACCAAAGCTCAACCAGCAAACGGTCTATTAATTCACAATGCTGATTAAATAGTTTTGCAATATTGGGTTTTTGCTGAAATTCATTTTTGATGCGAGCAAGACCGGTTTGCAGCGAGAGTCGCAGGGTACCTAGCCAGTCTTTCTCGGTTTGCGTGTCTATATTATTTAAGTTTGGATTATTTAAGTGTGGCTGCATGATGGATTACCAATTTTTACAAAAAATATCATTACGCCACTACTTTGATTGACTATTGATTCAAAATGAAACTTGGCGGCGGTGGAGCGCCATCTGATAAGGTCATAATTTCGTAGCCGCTATCCGTTACCAGTATGGTGTGCTCCCATTGCGCAGACAAGCTACGGTCTTTGGTGACGATAGTCCAGCCATCAGGCATTTGTTTGATGTCGCGCTTGCCGGCGTTAATCATCGGTTCGATAGTAAACATCATCCCGGATTGTAATTTTAAGCCCATACCAGGTCGGCCATAATGCAGCACCTGCGGCTCTTCATGAAATACTTTGCCTATGCCATGCCCACAGAACTCACGCACTACGCTGTAGCCACTTTTTTCGGCAAAGGTTTGAATGGCGTAGCCAATGTCACCTAGAGTTGCGCCAGGTTTTACTTTTGAGATGCCCAGCCACATTGCCTGATAAGTTATTTCACATAATCTTTTTGCTTGAATTGACGGGTCGCCTACATAAAACATGCGGCTGGTGTCGCCATGGTAACCATCTTTGATGACCGTGATATCAATGTTGACAATGTCACCGTTTTTGAGTGCTTTATCGCTAGGCACGCCATGGCAGATTTGTTGATTAATCGAGGTGCAGATTGACTTAGGGTAGGGCGTGTGACCATCAGGTGCGTAGTTAAGCGGTGCAGGGATCGCTTGCTGAACATTCACAATGTAATCGTGGCAAAGTTTGTCTAGTTCGTCGGTGGTAATGCCATGCACTACATGCGGTGTAATAAAGTCGAGTACTTCTGAAGCAAGTTTGCCCGCAATGCGCATTTTTTCGATATCTTGCTGATTTTTAATTGAGATTGCCATGAGTCGTAACGTAATAATTAATGTGAAGATTTTAACACACTAGCCTTATAATTGCAGGCTAAGGCGGTTTTAAAAGACAGGCAAGAATAATTTAAAACACACATTATTCGCAGTGTATTTTGAGTTTGGTCGCAACTGGTGACAATCTACTTTCTGTGGCTAGTAATTTGGATTGCTTAGTGTTAGAATCCCGCCTTTGCGAAATTCGTAAAAAATATTTGCCCACAAAGCAAATCATTAAATCTACATACAGCCCAATCAAGGGTGCTTGTCCGTGCTAGCCACAAAACAAGTTGCCGGTGTTGTATGAATTAATAACCCTTTAGAAAAGAGATTACTATGTCTGTGACTATGCGTCAGATGTTGGAAGCTGGAGTTCACTTCGGCCATCAAACCCGTTACTGGAACCCAAAAATGGCACCGTTCATTTTCGGTGACCGCAACAAAATTCATATCGTTAACCTTGAAAAAACATTGCCAATGTTTGAAGATGCACTTAAACATGTGCGTACATTGGCTGCAAACAAGGGTCGCATCTTGTTCGTTGGTACAAAACGTCAAGCACGCGACATCATCAAAGAAGAAGCGTCACGTGCAGGCTGTGCTTACGTTAACCATCGCTGGTTGGGCGGTATGTTGACCAACTTCAAAACTGTTAAACAATCTATCAAACGTCTTCATGACTTTGAAACAATGTTGCAAGACGGTAGTTTAGAAAAATTTGGTAAAAAAGAAGCTTTAGGCTACAAGCGTGAAGTTGAAAAACTAGAGCGTTCTATTGGCGGCATTAAGGAAATGGGCGGTTTGCCAGACGCTATTTTCATTATCGACGTTGGTCATGAAAGCGGTGCAATTACTGAAGCAGCTAAATTAGGTATTCCAGTGATTGGCGTAGTAGACACCAATAACTCACCTGACGGCGTTGCGTATGTGATTCCTGGTAACGATGACTCAAGCCGTGCTATTCGTTTGTATGCACGTGGTATTGCCGATGCTGTATTAGAAGGCCGTAGCTCAGTGATTAGCGAAATCGTTAAAGCTGCTAGCGAAGAAACAGTAGACGCTGCCGAAGTTGCTGCAGAATAATTTTACTTAAATAAAAAGGGGCCTAGCGCCCCTTTTTAGTTTGAAGATTTAGTTTTAAATTTTACTGAATATACATTTAAATCAAATATTTAAACTACTTTATTAATGTGGTTTATTGAAAATAAGGAGCTTGAAATGGCTGAAATTACCGCTTCAATGGTAAAAGAATTACGTGAGCGCACTGATGCGCCTATGATGGATTGCAAAAAAGCTTTATCAGAAGCTGAAGGTGATATGACACGCGCTGAAGAAATCTTGCGTGTACGTTTCGGTAACAAAGCTAGCAAAGCTGCTGGCCGCGTTGCTGCTGAAGGTACAGTGGGCATTAATATCAGTGCAGACGGTAAGGTAGGTGCTTTGGTAGAAGTAAACTCTGAAACCGACTTCTGTGCTAAAAACGAAGATTTCTTGAAGTTTGTAAACGAATTAGCGGCAGTGATTGCTGCAAGTAGCGCTAGCGATGTTGCAGCTGTTTCAGCCTTGCCTATGAGCGGCGCTACAGTTGAAGAAACACGTGCGCAATTGGTTGGTAAAATTGGTGAAAACATCACGATTCGTCGTTTTGTGCGTCCAGCGGTACAAGGTAAATTGGCAAGCTATGTACACGGCAGCAAAATTGGCGTGATTTTAGACTTAGTTGGTGGTGATGATGCCTTAGCTAAAGATCTTGCAATGCACATCGCTGCTGCTAAACCAAAATCATTGGATGCTTCAGGTGTTGATGCAAGTTTGATTGAAGCTGAACGTCGTGTAGCAATTGAAAAAGCAAAAGAAGCTGGCAAGCCAGATTCAATGTTAGAGAAAATTGCTGACGGTACGGTACAGAAGTTCTTGAAAGAAGTGACATTGCTAAGTCAAGCTTTTGTTAAAGATGACAAAATGACAATTGAGCAATTGCTTAAATCTAAAGGTGCAAGCGTTGCTTCATTCACAATGTACACTGTTGGTGAAGGTATTGAAAAAGCCGTTGTAGATTACGCAGCAGAGGTTGCCGCAGCAGCAAAAGTGTAATTTACTATTAGGTAATTTAACTTTAATTACCTTGCTGAATTAAAAATGGATTAAGCGTCTGCTTAGTCCATTTTTTTTAGTGAAATTCATAGTGATTTTGATGTTCTTGGGCTGAAATATATGCCTAAGCGATACGTTTTATGCTTAAATAAGCAAACTTAAAAATTGAGGAGCTCCTGTGTCAAAACCAGCCTATAAGCGCATTTTACTTAAACTTTCTGGTGAGGCTTTAATGGGAGATGATGCTTATGGCATTAACCGCGCAACCATTACCCGCATCGTGCATGAAATTAAAGAGGTGGTAGATTTAGGGGTGCAAGTAGCTGTAGTTATTGGTGGCGGTAATATCTTCCGCGGTGTGGCGCCTGCTGCAGCTGGTATGGATAGAGCAACAGCAGATTATATGGGTATGCTCGCTACAG
>NCHI01000210.1:744-1399 GCA_002281815.1 Methylotenera sp. 24-45-7 | reverse complement strand
AGTACGTTCATATTGATTTTATTCAGGCCTAAATTTTTAGCAATATAGTCTTCGGCAGCTGATAGCGTTTGCTTGCCTATGCCTTGTTGCTGATGGGTAATTGCAACGGTGAGTAAGCCGATTTTGGCGCTATCTGTAGTTTTTTCTATGAGAACACAACACACTAATTGCTTATGCTTAAACCCTAGTAATAAGCTGTTATTGCTATTTTGAATCAGGTCTGTGGCTTGTTGTTGATTAAGCCTGTTGCCGCGTACAATTTTGGATTCATTAGTCCAGCTGGCATGAGGATTTGTGGGGCGATAGCTTGCGTTCACTAATTCAATAATTGAATCAACATCTTCAACATTGGCGATTCTGAAACTAATGGTCATGATAGATAAGGGTTCTTGAAGACTTAACTGGGGTAATGAAATTTACACCATTAATTACAGTTCAAGCGCATAAGCTTGCAGTTTTTTATACAACTAATGATAGTATTAGCTTAATGCGTTTTGCTGTGAAGCGCATGCTGCCTATGGATGACAAGGATTTATCATGTTTACATTAACGCTCACTTTGGACTCACTCTCCATTTATATTGTGGCTGCTGATATTGTAATTTTGCTCAGTTATGTGTTGTATTTATTTCACAAAAAAAGAGAGCTGGCAAAAG
>NCHI01000210.1:0-688 GCA_002281815.1 Methylotenera sp. 24-45-7 | reverse complement strand
AATTCATTACTGACTATTTCACTCACACGGGTGCCGAGGTTCGCGTCAGTTGCTATCAGCTTGAAGGCCTGAGACGCTTCGTGACATTGATTGAGTCGCAGCCGTTAAAACGTTTTCGCTATTCCAATGTGCTTGAAAATAACCTGATTGCCCACATTTTTCAAAAAACCGGTAACACTGTAGAGAAAATTTATTGGCGTTTCCCAGTGGTGATGCATAGAGACGCCATGTTAGAAGAAGCCAAAGCCGAAGTTGAAACGGACGACGCTTATTTCTTAGATGTGCAAAACGCCACAAATGGTTCGCCCACTTATAAAGTATCAGAAGCCTCTTGGGATGAGTTTAAAGGCTCAACTTAATTGTTTACAAAATGCAGGCGAGCGGTATTTATTTTTAAGCGCTGAATGATTGATGTAGGTCAAGCCCAGCACTTTTCTGAAACCGAAAATTTTATGAATGACGTAAAATAAAAGTGTAGTTACCTCATTAATTTATAAGGATTTTCCATGTTTCTAGAGTATCGCGATTTAATCACCCAGCTTAAACACAAAGATTTGCACTTTACTAAACTGTTTGAGCGTCATAACGAGATTGACCAGCAAATTCAAAATTTTGAAGCCAATGTTGAGCAGGCTTCTGAGTTGACAATTGAAACTCTCAAAAAAGAGAAATTGAATTTAAAAGACCA
>NCHI01000113.1 GCA_002281815.1 Methylotenera sp. 24-45-7 | reverse complement strand
ATGAACGCGATGGCCCTGCAAGATGCGATGAAAAATATCGGTTTAAATGCGCGCGTACAATCCGCGTTAAGTATTGAACAAGTGGCAGAGCCTTATATTCGTGGCAAAGCGATTCGTTATCTAGAAGAAGGGCGCGTGGTGATTTTTGGGGCAGGTACTGGCAATCCATTTTTCACTACAGATACTGCTGCGGCTTTACGCGGCATGGAAATTAATGCTGAGATCGTAATTAAAGCCACTAAGGTTGATGGCATTTATACGGATGATCCCAAAACCAATCCGGAAGCAATGCGCTACAAAACGATTAGCTTTGATGAAGCGATTATTAAAAATCTCAAGGTTATGGACGCTACTGCGCTTACCTTGTGTCGTGATCAAAAATTGCCTATCTCGGTATTTAGTATCTTTAAACAGGGCGCTTTGAAAAAGGTAGTCATGGGCGAAGATGAAGGCACTAAAGTATTACCCTGATTGAATAAGTATAAAAAGTAAATTTGAGAAATTTTAAGAATTAAGTTGGAGAATTAAATGTTAGACGACGTAAAAAAAACCGCAGAGCAAAAGATGCAAAAGTCTTTAGAGTCGCTTAAAAATGATTTGGCAAAAGTACGTACCGGCCGCGCCCATACGGGTTTGTTGGATCATGTGATGGTTGAGTATTATGGCTCTATGGTTTCGGTAAACCAGGTGGCAAACGTTAATTTGGGTGATGCGCGTACGATTAACGTACAGCCTTATGAAAAAAACATGATAGGCAAAGTTGAAAAAGCTATTCGCGATTGCGATTTGGGTTTAAATCCTGCAACAAATGGCGACTTGATTCGTGTTCCGATGCCGATGTTAACCGAAGAGCGTCGCCGCGATTTAACCAAAATCGTGCGTCAAGAAGGCGAAGGCGCAAAAGTATCTATTCGCAATATCCGTCGTGATGCGATTGACGGTTTGAAAAAGCTCATTAAAGATAAATTGATTTCTGAAGATGACGAGCGTAGAGCGCAAGACGAGATTCAAAAGGCTACTGATAAAGCAGTGGCTGAAGTTGACAGAATGTTGCAAGTTAAAGAAGCTGACTTAATG
The DNA here is from genome assembly GCA_002281815.1 of Methylotenera sp. 24-45-7. Lineage (GTDB taxonomy): Bacteria > Pseudomonadota > Gammaproteobacteria > Burkholderiales > Methylophilaceae > Methylotenera. The sequence goes on along the minus strand of NCHI01000113.1, from coordinate 4,184 downwards.
GCAGTTTAATTGCTGCCATGTTGAATATGTTGATTTCTCTCGTATGTAACCCCCGCTTTTCGTTACTGTTTTGGGGGCGCTAATTGGGCTTATTTTCTAGCGCTACGCAGCAGATACCTGAAGTTGCATCAGTGCCTAAGCATATTGCTGTGATTATGGATGGTAATGGGCGCTGGGCGCGTAAGCGCTTTTTACCCAGAGTTGCTGGGCACAAGCGCGGTGTTGAAACTGTGCGTGATGTGGTGAAGCATTGCGTAAAGCTGGATGTTAAGTATTTAACCCTATTTGCATTTAGTAGCGAAAATTGGCGCCGGCCTGTAGATGAAGTCTCATTTTTGATGGGCTTGTTTATGGATGCTTTGGATCGAGAAGTATCCAAGCTACATCAAAACAATATCAAGTTAGTGATGATAGGTGACCGCAGTTATTTTGATACTAATTTAGTAGAAAAAATTAATGCCTCAGAGCGCTTAACTGCCAACAACACTGGCTTAGTATTAACTATTGCAGCTAATTACGGTGGTCGCTGGGATATTTTGCAGGCAGTTAATCATATGCAGCTGGCATTGCCAGCGCTGGCGGGTCAATTTACAGAAGAAAATCTCTATCCTTTTCTTTCCATGCACTACGCACCTGAGCCTGATCTTTTTATCCGCACTGGCGGTGAAATGAGAATCAGCAATTATCTGTTGTGGCAACTTGCTTATACCGAGCTTTATTTTACCGATACCTTATGGCCAGACTTTGATGAGGCTGCATTTAATCTAGCAATAACTTCATACACGCAGCGTGAGCGTCGATTTGGCCGAACCAGTGAACAGTTGCATTCAGCAACATAACTTTTTTATAACACTCACCGTGCACCCTTAAACCATGCTTAAAACAAGAATTATTACCGCTGTATTTTTATTGCTGGGTTTGTTTGCGCTGGTGTTTTTTGCGCCTGTGAAATTGTGGACGCTGATTTGTTTAGGCTTAGCTTTGCTGGCGCTGAGGGAATGGTCTGGTTTTGTAGCGCTAAAAGCATCGCAAAATTATGCTTATTTACTACTGGCTTTTGTCATAGGTGTTTGTGTTTTTGTGCTGCCAGATAGCGCATACCGTAACTATCACAATTTAATGATATTGCTGTTGTTGGGCTGTGCTAGCTTGTTTTGGATTGTAATTGCGCCAGTATGGTTGATTAGAAATAGAGCATTTAACAACCGTTTTATAATGGCAGCATTGGGTTTGTTGTTGATCATGGCTACCTGGCAGGCGTTGGTAGGTTTGCGTGCGATTAGTCCTTGGTTGCTGTTAGGGATTGTTGTTGCAGTAAGCATCGCTGACAGCGCTGCTTACTTTGCTGGCAAGCGTTTTGGTCGTCGTAAACTTGCACCTGAAATCAGTCCTGGCAAAACATGGGAAGGTGTCTATGGTGCAATATTCGGCGTTACTATTTACGGTGTAGTACTTTGTTATAGTCAAGGCTATAGTTTTTGGCTAATAATTTCATTATGGTTGCTAGTGGTACTGAGTATTATTGGCGACTTAATTGAATCTTTATTGAAAAGAAAAGCCGGCCTTAAAGATAGCGGCGCTTTGCTGCCCGGTCATGGCGGCGTCTTAGATCGTATTGATGGTTTGTTACCCACGCTTACCGTGACTCTATTTTGTATTTACCTGCCACTTTTTAATGGGTTTGGTCTGAATCGATAATTAAAATTAAAGACTAAACTAATCATGTCCAATAGCTTACATTCCAAACCACAAAACGTTGCCATATTAGGTGCCACTGGCACTATAGGTCTACAAACATTAGATGTTATGGCTCAGCATCCTGAGCGCTTCAAAGTGTTTGCGTTAACTGCAAATAATAGCGTCACAGGCATGTTGGATTTGTGCTTAAAATTCAAGCCTGAATATGCGGTGATGCTGCAAGCGCAAGCAGCCAATGAACTTGCAGTGAAATTAAAGCAACATGCTAACAATACAATTGTGCTGAGTGGTGAAGAAGCTTTAAGTGAAATCGCCTCGCATGAGCAAGTAGATGTTGTGATGGCTGCGATCGTTGGTTCTGCTGGTTTACATCCGGCAATTGCAGCAGCTAAAGCAGGTAAGCGTATATTGCTTGCCAACAAAGAAACATTGGTAATGGCTGGCAGTTTGTTTATGAAAGCAGTACAAGATGGCGCTGCTACTTTATTGCCGATTGATAGTGAACATAATGCAATTTTTCAGGTTATGCCACATCAGCGTGCTAAATATCTGGCAGAAATGGGTATACGTCGCATTTTGCTGACTGCTTCTGGCGGACCGTTTAGAGAGCTCAGTACTGCGCAAATGCATGCGGTCACGCTAGCACAAGCACTTAACCACCCGAATTGGGTGATGGGGCCAAAAATCACTATCGATTCAGCAACCATGATGAACAAAGGTCTGGAAGTTATCGAAGCGCATTGGTTATTTAATGCGACAGCTGAGCAAATTGATGTCGTTGTGCATCCGCAAAGTGTTATCCATTCTATGGTTGAATACAATGACGGTAGCGTATTAGCACAACTCGGAAACCCTGATATGCGCACACCGATTGCTTATGGCTTAGGTTATCCCGAGCGATTGGAAAGCGGCGTAAGTAGTTTGGATCTACTCAAAATCGCAAGGCTGGATTTCGTTGCCCCCGATATGCAACGTTTCCCGTGTTTACGCTTAGCATATGAGGCTCTAAAAACCGGTGGAACTGCACCAACAATACTCAATGCTGCAAATGAGATCGCAGTTGAGGCGTTTTTAGCCGAGCGCATCGGGTTTATGGAAATTGCACAAATTATTGAGACTGTGTTGTCTGCATCTGAGATTGTTGCTGTGGAGTCTATTGCTCAGCTGGTTGATATTGATAGCGCAGCAAGGGCACACGCGAGAAAGTGTTTACTTCAACATGTTTAGCGCTAATATTGTATGTTAACTATCGTCGCTTTTATTATCACCATCGGCATACTCGTGACAGTGCACGAGTATGGCCATTTCCAAGTTGCACGATGGTGTGGTGTTAAAGTCATTAAATTTTCAGTTGGCTTTGGCAAACCTATCTGGTCTAAAAAGTTTGGTAAAGATCAAACTGAATTCGTCATTGCGGCGATTCCTTTGGGTGGCTACGTCAAAATGCTCGGTGAGGAGATAGGCGCTACTGAGGCAAGCTTGAATGATGACATGTCGCGTGCTTTAAATCGCCAAAGCGTGCAAAAAAGAATGGCAATTGTCTTAGCTGGGCCGGCAGCAAATCTGCTACTAGCGATTGCACTATATTGCATACTATTTATGTCGGGTACCGTTGGTTTAAAACCTATCGTAGGTCAAGTGCTGCCAAACAGCCCGGCAGCTATGAGTGGCATTAACGCAGGCGTCACCATCGTTAAAGTTGATGCGCAGCCAGTGGCTACTTGGCAGGATGTGCGTTGGTCTTTGCTCAATTCTTCATTAAAAAATAGCACAGTATCGCTCGAGGTGGTGAATCAAGCCAATGCAATGACTCTGTATCAATTAGATATTTCTGGATTAAATCAGGATAAAGTAGATGCAGATATTTTAGAAAAACTTGGGTTAACAATAGACCAACCGACAGTGCCAGCCCGCATAGGTGAAATCATCGCTGGCAGTCCAGCAGAGCTTGCCGGCTTACAGCTAGAGGACTTGGTGCTGACCGTCGATCAGCAAGCGGTAGCAGATTGGGAGTCGTTTGTTTCCATTATTAAAAGTAGTCCAGATCAGCCCCTCAAACTCAAAATACTGCGTGCCAATAAAGAGATTGAGTTGAACATCACGCCAGCATTAGTGAACGAAAAAGGTAATCGCTTTGGGCGAATTGGCGCTGGTTTTAAAATTGAGCAAGCGCAGCTAGAGCAATTTTTGGTGACTAAACATTATGGCTTCTTTGATGCTATTGTGAAGGGTGTTGAAAAAACTTGGGAAACCGCTATTTTCAGCCTGAAAATGTTAGGTAGCATGATTATGGGTGACGTGTCATGGAAAGGTATGAGCGGCCCCGTTAGCATTGCCAGTTATGCTGGGCAAAGTGCTAATATCGGTGTTAAGGCATTTATTGGTTTTCTGGCGCTGGTAAGCATCAGTATTGGTGTGTTAAATCTCTTGCCAATACCCATATTAGATGGCGGGCATTTCATGTATTATATGGTTGAATTTTTTAC
>NCHI01000112.1 GCA_002281815.1 Methylotenera sp. 24-45-7 | reverse complement strand
AATGGCGCTGATGCTGTTACCTTCAATCGGCACAATACCTTGATAAGTTTGACCACCGTCTTTGGGGTCTAAAGTAATCACAAACTGGCCATGCTCGATTAAATCGAATAGGGTTTGATCATCACGAATCTCGCCTTTGTATTTTGCAGTGGCACGCACGCCGAATTCTGAATTGCACTCCACCACCAATAACTTCAGTATGCCCTTACCCTGAATTTGCAACACTAAAGAACCATTCATTTTTAATGTTGCGGTGAGTAAGGCACTCGCTGCCATGAGCTCCCCCAGCGCACGTTTGAGGCCTAAGGGCAAATTCTGCTTGTTGAGCGCAAGTTGAAATGTATTGCTTAGATTAACCGCGTTGCCGCGAACTGGGGTGTTTTCAAATAGAAAACGATTGAGTGCATCAGTAACTTTTATCATGGATGAATTTTAACATATCACGCTGATTTAAAAGATTTGATGCGCTTAAAACACAGGTGAAAAACACAAAAAAATCCCCGACGCGAAGGCCGGGGTCAAGGAGAGAAAGACTTAAAATCTGATTAATTTATTTAGAAGTTGTAAATCAGTGTTGCGCGCGCTGTAAGTGGTGAGCCAGGAACAATATTGTTGTTATTGTGTGCACTCAGTGCGTATTCTTTATTGGTCAGATTTTCCAGATTCAGTTGCAAACGCAAGTTTTTATCTAGCTTGCCATAAACCGCTGCATCAACACGGGTGTAGCCAGGTAAAATTGTACTTGTAGTAGAGGTTGGCACAGCCGCATACATATCTGATCGGCTAATGACACCAATAGCGGCACCCCAGGTGTCGTTAAAGTCGTAACGATTCCACAGAGAGAATGTATTTCTCGGCGTTTGCGCTAGTGCTGCACCGCTAGATATAAAAGCTTTTGCTTGATCTTTTGTGATTTCAGCATCTTGGAATGCATAGCCTCCAAAAATGCTCCAGTTATCAGTAACTTTGCCTGAAACGCCAAGCTCAATACCTTTAGTTTCTTGACCGTCAACTAGGATTTGATTGTTTACGCCAGGCGTTGGGTCGGTAATCGCGATGTTTTCACGTTCCAATTTGTAAACTGCCGCAGTTAGTGACAAATCAGGGTTTAAGTCAAATTTAGCACCAACTTCATGATTGATGAATTTTTCTGGTGTAAGACTAGCTGTACTGGTAGTTAAGCTAGTGAGTTGGTCGCCAGCACGTGGCACAAACGATTGGCTGTAGCTAGCATATAAAGACAAGTTTTCCAGTGGTTTGAAAATCAAACCTGCGCGCGGCGATAATTTGTTATCGGTAGCACTCAAATTACGAGCAGCTGGCGTAGCGCCGTTAAAGTTGGTCAGATCTACATCAAATCTATCGTGCCTTAAACCCAACACCATTTCCCATTTTGGTGACAAGATAATCTGGTCTTGTACATAAAAAGCGGTATTCGTTGTCGCACTTCTCAGGTTGGTTCTTAGATTGTTTAAATTCAAGGTGCCTGTAAAAACTGGATTTTCAGCACTGACAGTGCCACTTGGGCCAACGATATTATCATTTGCCATAGAAGGTGATCTTCTAGTGTTATCAGTATCTTGGCGACCTAACTCCATGCCTGCAAGCAAACGATGTTCAAGCCCACCGGTTTTTAAGTTATAAGTCACATCGGTTTGGTTAATTAGGTTTTGACGTTGTGTATCATCACGATAAGCGCCTAACTCCACAGTTCCATTTTTAACACGGTCTCTTGCATACACATTTTGGTAGTACTTGTCATAATCCGCATAGCGAGTACGGTTACGCACCGTCACACCGTTATCAAACGCATGTTCAATCATGGCATTAAATGCAGTGGTTTCAGTTTCGTTAGGACTTAAGCGTGCGCTACCGAAGAATGTGCTGTGGTCACCAATGTTGTATGGACGGTTTTTAAACCCAGTACCAGTTGACGGCATACCACGGTCACCAATACGGTCGTCTTTGAAGTATTCTGCGCTCAACACAATTTTTGTGGCATCGCTAGGCTTGATGGTAATGGTTGGGGTTAGGCCATAACGCTCTAAGTTTACGCCATCGCGATAGCTGTCTGAGTCTTCGTATACTGCATTTAAGCGGAATGCCGCAACTTCATTAATCGCGTTGCCGATATCAATCGTGGCGCGCTTTTGATTATAAGCACCATAGCTCATGGAAAGCTCGCGCACTGGATCCCAGCCTGCCTCTTTGCTTACGCGATTAATTACACCGCCTGAACCGCCGCGCCCAAAAATCATGGCATTAGAGCCTCTTAACACTTCAATGCGGTCGGTGTTGTATAAGTCACGGTAAGTTTGAATGTCGTCACGCACACCATCTTGATAAAAGTCACCGGTAGTTACACCTGCGCCACGGAAGTTAATCGCATCGCGATTACCTTCACCTTGAGACGCTGTTACGCCGGGTACATAGCGCACGGCTTCACTAATGCTTTGAATAGATTGGTCTTTAATTACATCTTGTGTGACCACAGAGATTGACTGTGGTGTGTCTTTTAAATCAGTTTCTGTTTTTGTGGCGGTGCGACTTTTCTTTGCGTTGTAGCCCTTTACCGGTTTGGTATCGCTCTCAGCTTTGCCCACGACGGAAATCTCTTTGAGACTAATGACTTCGCTAGTTTGCTCTTCTGCGATCGCTGCATTTGATATTGCCGAAAGGCTAAGGCTAACGATTGCCAGTTGTATCGCTGATTTTAGTTTGGATGGTTGATCACTAAATTGCATGCTACTTTTTGCGTTTGCTAAGGCAGAAGAGGGTTTCATTGCTGATCCTACTAAATCGATTAATTAAGATGTCGCAATGATAATGCAAATGAGAATAGTTATCAACAGCATTTTAAAGGTTTGAGTGTCTGTTTGCTGTCAGGCATGGACAAAATTATTGGATTTGAATTATTTGTGATTTGCAATTTGCCACTTTGGCCAGTTGCCAATGGCTTATAGCCCATTGCCAAATGTTTTGGTGAGTTTCAAATTGCAGTGATGATGGAGGTGTTTGCCCCAAAAATTGCAGCGACTGAAATAAGTGATAGGCAGCATTTTCAGTGTTTATCGGTGCGGCAAGCGTTTGTTTGCTGAGTTTTTCACCTGCAGCATTGCAGGCAACAGGCAAGTGTGCGTAATGAGGGGTTTGGTAATGCAGCATTTGTTGCAGATAAATTTGCCTGAGCGTAGAGTCTAACAGGTCTGCGCCGCGCACAATATGAGTGATGCCTTGGGCTGCATCGTCGACCACCACAGCTAATTGATACGCAAATAAGCCATCGGCGCGTTTTAAAATAAAATCACCAATATCTTGATGCAAGTTTTGGCAAATTTTGCCTTGAACAGCATCATTAAAACATAGCGTTTGGTTTGGGGTTTTAATGCGCCAAGCCACGGCGGCATTTTCTTTTAGCGCATGTGACAAGCAGGTTCCAGGATAAACTGCGCCTTCAATGCCAATATGAGTGCTTGAATCAGCAATTTCTTTCCGAGTACACGTGCATGGGTAAACCAGTTGTTGGTTTTTTAGCAAGGTAAGTGCTTCTGCATAAAGCTCGGCGCGCTGGCTTTGATAAACAATCGCGTCATCCCATTCAAATCCAAAAGCCACTAGTTGTTTCAATATTGTATTAGCCGCGCCTTTAACTTCACGTGGCTTATCGAGGTCTTCCATGCGCAACAACCATTTGCCGTGATGTGTTTTTGCCTCGCAATAACTGGCCACTGCAGCCACTAGTGAGCCAAAGTGTAAAGGGCCGGTAGGAGAGGGTGCAAAGCGACCGATATACATGGAGTCACTAATTCACTGGTTGCAAGTATGGTGGAATATGCCAAGCACTAAGATGATTGCCTAGCAGCGTTAAATGCGAATGTAGGCGATCATCACCACTGGCACTCACATCAAACTCATATGTGCGCAGTAGTTGCACATGACCTTTACGGTTTCGTCCCAGCCATAGACGACTGCAAACTACTGTCTCGTCTAACATTTGCAAGTTAAGCCTAGCGGCTAATTCTGTGCCCAGTGCAATCGCTCTTTCTCTTTTGTCTAGGCTATCTATCCAAAACCAGCCTAGCATTAATAGTATGAATATCAGTATTAACTCCATAGTTCACTTTCTAGTATTGGTGCTTGATTATTGCGGGTGTTGCAATGCATTGTGTAAACATAAATATATATAAATTACTGGCTGCAATTTTATATATAATAAAAAGCATTAGCGAATAAATAGCAATCAGCCACTGGTTGATGACGAAAAAATCTAAATTAATATTTCACCATAAATTGTAAGCTAAAGCCCGATGGCTATTATGAGCGCTGGGCAAAGTTTTTTTGAATAGAATCGCATTGAATGAATAAAACTCGTGAAAAAGAAGCGATAAATGCTTATCTAAAATTGTTGCAAGCAAAAGGGGCTAGCAGTTCTTTATTACACAAGCGTTCAGTATTTTTGGATCAGTTATCAGAGAATCTCAAAGGCTTGGTGCTCGATGGCAACGAATATCGACTCGTGGTCGAAGAGGTGATGGAGACTACGCCAGCGGACGATTGGCATGATTGCCTGACAGCTTCACGTGAGTTTTATCCATTTTGGGTGAAAGATATTAAAGCCATTGCAACGCTTAACTTAAACTCTGGGTTTGAAGTTAAGCCGATTGATTGGAAGCCCGATTTAGTTTCACTCAAAACGCTAACTGATAGTTTGGAAACCGAGAAGTTTGATACCTCTGAAAATTGGCCATTAAAAGCTTACGCGCAAGCGTTGCGACATGAAGGTGCTGACTTAGCTTTGGTTGAGACCCGTATTAAATTAGCTAAAATTATTCTGATGCGCATTAGAACTGCGCCCGATAAAAATAGTATGGCTTATCGAACTGCGGTTGACCTCACGCTGCCACTGTTTACAATTAAACAGAACCGACGTTTGTTTTTGGTGGTAGTACGCGAGTTTTTTCACTTCTGGTCCGGCAATCCTGATGCTGCCAGTATGGTGTTGCAAGATACCTCTGGCAATATGTTGTTGTAGTCACTTCAAATCCCCCAAACTTCGTGCCGCCCCCTTTTTCTAAGTGGGCTATTCGTATGGTCTACTTTTATAGTTCAAAGTCCTCCCTATAGCAAAAGGGAGATTTAAATTTTGGGTTTTATCTAACAGTACTGAGCCGCATTTTGTCGCAACAGCCAATTTGCACTAATTAAGTGCGCGCAATTTTCTTACGCACTTTATTTGTGCATAAATCATAAACTGTTTTTGTGGAATGCTAATTAAAACAATATCTTATTTGGCTGGCGTAATACTTGCTTTGTAATAGGCACTCAAAATCAAGAGGTAACTTTAAATGGAACAG
>NCHI01000111.1 GCA_002281815.1 Methylotenera sp. 24-45-7 | reverse complement strand
CATTTTTCCAAACTCACGCTCGAAAGATAAGTTTTTTTCAGTTTCGTTAATTTCATTGGTCAGCAAATAAAACGTACCATCAGCTTTGCGCGCATTAGAAACTTTCCATGCGGCAATTTCAATATTTCGCGCTACATTGTAAATACGCTGCGGGTCTATGCTATCGGTAAAGTAAAAGTCGGTTTTATCGTTGTGTGCCTTGAGCAGCATGGTTTGCAGTCCAACGATAAAAGGCAATACACGGTCACCGGTGTAGTCTGGTTTAAAAGTCAGAAATATGGCCTCGGTGCCTTGTAGATTATTGATTTCACTAAATAAATAGTGATGTTGGGTATAGCCATCAAACACCCAGTTCACCATTTTTTCAGCTGGATCAGAGGTGCTTTTTTTCAGCTCCTGCGGATTACGTTTATAAAGCTTAAGCATTAATAAGCGCAGGCTTTCGGTATTTTCGCGAATTTCCACATCCGCCATGCGATCAAAGTCACCTTTGCCTAACTGATTGATGGTGCTGCGGTCTTGTTGCTCAGGAATCTGTTTTTGCGGGATTTTTCCGGATTCGGGTACGGTAGCACAGGCGCTAATTGCCAACATCACAAGCAAGCTTAAGCGACTGTAATCAATTTTCATGGCCACCTTCCATTTGATTTTGTTCAGTAATTACTTATGCACCACGCGTGCTGCAGGAAATATAGCACTAAATGTACTGCCCGCGCCAAGTTCGCTACTGATTTCCAGTTTTGCCTGATGACGTGTCAGGATGTGTTTAACAATTGCCAGGCCCAGGCCGGTACCGCCAGTTTCTCGGCTGCGGCCGCGGTCAACACGGTAGAAGCGTTCGGTAAGTCGACTAATGTGTTGTTGCTCAATGCCTATACCGTTGTCAATTACGCTGAATACTGCCTGTTTGCCACGTTGCTGCCATGAGATGTGAATGGTGCCGCCTGTAGGGGTGTAGCGTACCGCATTGCTGACTAAGTTACCCAGCGCGCTTTGTAGTTCATCTACTGCGCCAAGTAAATCAAGGTTTTCAGCGAATTCGCAGCTGATTTTGTGTTTGCCCTGACTCAAGGCATTAGCATCGTTAAACAGCATTTTTACCATGCCTTGCATGGCAATCGGCCTATCTTCGGGTGGTTGGGTATTGCTTTCGATATGAGATAAGGTGAGCAGGTCTTCAATCAGGCGTCGCATGCGCGTGGTTTGATCTTGCATCATGCTGAAGTAATTACGGATATTTTCTGGAATGGCGCCTTCCATGTCGGATAGCGTTTCAATAAAACCACCCACCACAGTAAGCGGGGTACGCAGCTCATGTGACACATTGGCAATAAAGTCGCGGCGCATGGAGTCAATTTTTTCAAGCTGTGTGATATCTCGGCTAATCAGCAGTTTTTGTTTGCTACCTAATGCTATCAGCCATATTTCAAGAATCACTTCAGTGTTTCTAACGCCCTTAAGTTTATAGGGCTCCTCATAATCTTCGCTGTTGAGGTAAGCAATGAAATTACTGTTTCTGACTAAATTGGCAATCGGTAAATGCAAATCAGTTTTAAGATCTAAGCCTAATTGTGATTCAGCATTGCTAGTACACCATTCAATTTCATTGCTCTCGCTTAAAATTACCAAGCCATCAGGAATCGCGTTGGCTACAGTATTGAAGCGTTCCAGTGCGGCGTTTAGCTCATTCTTTTTTTGCTGATTGGCGCGCTCATAACGCAGCAGCGCACTAAAAATATTTTCAGATAAGCCTACGCCTTCAGGAACTGCTTGTAGTTGTGGTTTTTTAAACCATTTTTGTAGCGCATGAATATCAATGACTTGAATAGCTAGGTAAGCTAGCACGGTAGAAGAGAAAAACAGCAGTGCATAAATCGCGGTGGAGAATAGCCAAACGAACAGGCTAATGACGCACAGCGTGCAAACGAAAAAGAATGCTTTCCAGCGTATATCAATCACAGATTTAAATTTCTAAAACAAAACTTAAGTGATTATAACGATGTTTATCGATCTGAAATTTTTTCACCTGAGAAATTTTGATCATTTCTCAGGCATTTATTAGTTTTGATGTACGGACAATCTGTAGCCAGCACCTCGCACCGTTTGTACCAAGTCCTCATGTCCTGACAGCGACAGCGCGTTGCGCAAGCGGCGAATATGCACGTCTACAGTTCTGTCTTCTACGAATACGCGATCGCCCCACACTTTGTCTAAAAGCTGGCTGCGCGTATGTACACGCTCCGGGTTGGTCATAAAAAAGTGCAGCAGTCTAAATTCGGTAGGACCTAATTCGATGACTTTTTGATGGCCGGTCACGCGGTGTGTCGTGGGGTCTAAACGTAAACCGTTTAGCTCAATCGGATCATCTGTCATTTGCGGGGCGCGACGACGTAACACCGCTTTAATGCGTGCATTAAGCTCACGCGGACTAAATGGTTTAGTGACGTAATCATCAGCGCCTATTTCTAAGCCACGTACTTTGTCATACTCTTCACCGCGCGCGGTAAGCATAATGATGGGAATATTTTTAGTCTGTGAGTCAGACTTAATCTTGCGCGCGAATTCCAAACCGTTCATGCCCGGCAACATCCAGTCCAGCAGAATAAGGTCAGGGATTGTTTCGCGCATCAGGTCTTGCGCAATTTCTGCACTCAAAGCGCGAATGGCGTTGTGGCCTGCCTGCGTTATATTGAGCGCTAAAAGTTCTTGGATAGCAGGTTCATCTTCAACAACTAATATATTGGCTGGCATATTTTTCCTTAAAATGTATTGCCTATCGAACACTAACCCGCTTAGTTTATGACGCTAATATGACATATTCATGACAAAAATTAAACATTCCATTTTTAGAAAAAAACATAACTAAATTGCCATTTTTCACAATTTGTTACAACATACAGATTGTCGGGTTTTTATTACAAACTCTGCACTACATTTAACACAATTTATTAAAAATACATTTTGGAGCCAACTGCATGTCGGGGTTTTTATCTAAAGAATACATCACTGCCAATCCCAATTTTAATCGCTGGTTAGTGCCGCCAGCCGCATTGGCAGTGCATTTGTCGATTGGTATGGCATACGGGTTTAGTGTGTTTTGGAAACCATTGGGTAATGCTTTGGTAGGTGAAGATGGTAAGCCTTTAGCTGCGTGTGCGGCTGGAGCAACCACATTTGCGGATAAGCTGTCTGGCACGGCAACCGCTTTATTTGCAACAGATTGTAACTGGACGCAGTTTGATTTGGGTTGGATGTATACCTTGTTTTTTGTATTGCTAGGCTGTTCTGCTGCGGCTTGGGGTGGTTGGCTGGAACGCGCAGGTCCACGTAAAGCCGGGCTGGTAGCAACCCTTTGCTGGTGCGGTGGGCTGATGATTTCAGCGTATGGCGTATATACCCATCAGTTATGGATGATGTGGCTAGGTTCTGGAGTAATCGGAGGCATCGGTTTGGGCTTGGGTTATATTTCGCCAGTTTCAACACTGATTAAATGGTTTCCGGATCGTCGCGGCATGGCAACTGGTATGGCGATTATGGGTTTTGGCGGCGGCGCGATGATAGGCTCGCCAATTGCGACCAAACTCATGACTTACTTTGCTACCCCAAGCAGCGTGGGCGTATGGGAAACTTTTGTAGTGTTGGGCGCTATTTACACCGTGTTTATGTTGTTCGGCTCTTTGGCATACCGTGTACCGCCAGTGGGTTGGAAACCAGCTAACTGGACGCCGCCAGCCGCAAAACAAAACGCCATGATTGCAACACGCCATGTGCATTTAAAAAATGCGCATAAAACACCGCAATTTTGGTTGTTGTGGATTGTGTTGTGTATGAATGTATCAGCGGGTATCGGCATTATCGGTGCAGCGGCACCGATGTTGCAGGAAACATTTGGCGGCGCTTTAATCGGTCAGCCCGGAGTCGGTTTTGATGTGGTAAAACAAGACGCTGCCTTGGCTGCGGCAGCCGCATCAGTAGGTGCTGGCTTTGTTGGTTTAATTTCTATATTTAATATTTTTGGACGTTTTGCCTGGGCAACTTCATCGGACAAGTTAGGCCGTAAACGCACGTATTATATTTTCTTTGTGCTGGGCGCAATGATGTATTGCACGGCAACCTATGTGGCAGGCTTTAAATCACTTGCTTTGTTTGTGGGTAGTTTCTGCGTGATTGCATCTATGTATGGCGGCGGTTTCGCTACTATTCCTGCTTATTTGGCCGACATGTTCGGTACGCAATTTGTGGGCGCAATTCATGGGCGCTTACTGACCGCATGGTCAACGGCAGGTATTTTAGGACCAGTGGTGGTGAACTACATGCATGACACAGGCATAGAAGCTGGTGTGCCGTTTGATCAAATTTATGCCCCCATCTTTTTGACTTTGGCTGGATTATTAGTGATTGGATTTATTGCCAACTTGTTGGTCAAGCCAGTGGCGGATAAATACTTTATGACCGATGCTGAATTGGCTCATGAACATAAGTTAGCCCATGATAAAAGTATTGCCGCAAATGGTAATGCTGCCAATATTAATGCAGTATCAGCTAAATCTGGCAGTACGCTGGTGATTACTACGCTGGCATGGGCGTTGGTATTGGTGCCTATCAGTTATGGTGTTTGGAGTACTGTGCAGAAGACTTGGGTGCTGTTTAATTAAACGTTGCGCTTTATTAGCTGCATTATCTACTGAGCTTTGTAGTATAAAAATACTGAATGAATATAAAGCATTAAGTTAAACCACGATATGCGGTAAAATGCCGGATTGTGCAATTTAAGCAGCTAAGAGAGTAAAACGTGAGAGAAATTGAAAAAAACCTAAACGGCAAAGGCATGCAAGTCGGTGTTGTGCTATCAAGATTCAACAGCAATATCGGTGATGGTTTATTGACCGCCTGTAAAGCTGAGTTGTTAAAGCTAGGTGTGGCTGACAACGATATCACTATTGCGACAGTGCCAGGCGCACTTGAAACACCACTGATTTTGCAGCACATGGCGTTGAGTGAAAAATACGATGCTTTGATTGCCTTGGGTGCAATTATCCGCGGTGAAACCTATCATTTTGAAGTGGTGGCCAATGAGTCAGCGCGCGGTATTTCAGAAGTGCAATTAAACACTGGCGTGCCAGTAGCCAACGCAGTATTGACTACGGAAGATGATGATCAAGCCATTGCGCGCATGCATGTCAAAGGCGCAGAGGCTGCGCAAGTCGCAGTTGAAATGTATAACTTGGTAAGAGCGTTATGATCGATGATCAAAAAATCGTAACTTCACTGGTTGCGGAGCAAGATTCAGCTGATAAAACAATTGCGAGAAAACCGGGCGCTAGCAAAAAGACTGGTACTAGAAATCGCAGAAAGTCGCGCGAATTAGTACTAAAAGCAGTGTATCGCGGCATGTTGAACGAGTCTGAGCTATCACAAATTTTTCGTGATATGACAGATGATCCAGACTACAACAAAGCTGATGAAGCTTACTTCAAACAATTACT
>NCHI01000110.1 GCA_002281815.1 Methylotenera sp. 24-45-7 | reverse complement strand
CCAAATCAATCAAAACCGGTGCCGCATTGACGATTTTGATATTGCTCGCTTTGCAATCGCCATGCGAATACTTGAGCAAATACAGTTTGTAAAACAAGCTTGCAAGGTTACGTGCCACGGTTTGTTTTTGTTCTAACTGCAAAGATTGTGCAAAAAACTGCAACACATCCGGGGCGTCGATATACTCAGTCAAAAAATAAGCGCGACGACGCAAACAACCCAAACGCTGTTCAAACAAAGCAAGTGGCGCAGCTGTTGCAATATTTGAAATAATGAGTCGATGTGCGTTGGCCCAAGATATCGCAGCACGGCTAACGCGCATGGCTCGATTCAAGCCATGCCAAAAATTTTTAATGTTGTAGCGCTTAATCACCACCTGCTTGCCTGCCAGTTCAGCTTTGGCAACCGTACAGGTATTACCGTTTTTAATATTGCGCGCAGACTCTGCCAAATATTGGTTTAATGATGCAAGGGCTCCGCTGCTAACATTAAAACCGGCACTTATCGCCGAAAATTGACTAAAGTTTTGCGTCACTTTGACATCCGTGCAGGTTCTGAATACTTTTTTATCCGCATAGTCTGTTACCACCTGATGACGAATTTTCTGGGTACGAGACCATATATCCATCTCGCCTTGAAGCGAACTGATGAAACCTATCTGTGAACAATACAGTTGATAAAGCTCTGGCATCCAGACGTCATCCAACACATCAAATTTGGAAAACAGTGTTGCCAGATTGCTTAAGCGCTGCGACTTGCTAAAAATGTTGCGCAAACTACGAACGCCATCTCCATCCAGGGTGTAAATCTGCATCTCACCCAAAGCTGTCAATTGCACTAAAAAGTTTTTAAGATGCAAATCGGTTTGTATCAAGCCCGCATTGTGATGCTGGGCTATCGTCGTTATCAGTGCCTTGGCCAACGCCAAGCGTGCACTTGGCTGCTGACGCCAAACGTATTCAGCACTTTCAGCTGGGCTGATGGCTGAAAAAATAAGCACGCTGACATGAGAATTAATCGCTACTTCATATAACAACTCAGGCGTTGGAATATGTGCAGCAAGTAGTGATTTAACGCCCTGTTTGTCACGATCTGCATAAGCGGCTGCAGTATTTCCCATAAATATTTTGGTAAATACTGCACGCCCATTCCATACTCCCCGGCACACCAGGCGGCGGTTTGGAAGCACGCGCACCACTTCATGACACACAAATTCACTCGCATCCGGCAAGCTAAGCGCAAACGGATTTGCGCCAGGCTGTGTAATGTTTAAGATGCTATTAATATCAGATGCCATGCGTTCAGTGGATTGTTTACTTGGGTCTTATTTGCTTAGGCGCTTATTTTCTTGGAAACTTCTTCAGCAATTCACATGCAGCTTCCGTCACATCCTGCTCGCTGATATCTGTCATCTCAGCTTTTTTAATCACAATATGCTGAGGCTTGATTGGATAAGGCCCAGTGAGCACATGATTAGTAGGGCCATACAAACCAACAATCGGCACATTGGTTGCGGCAGCAATATGAAACACGCCACAATCATGCGCGATGAATAAATTCGCGCGCTGCATTAAGGCAACCAAATCCGAAACTTTGGTTTTTCCAACCAGATTGATAGTTCCGCCAACCTGCTTTTCAAACTTCTTCGCCAAGAATGACTCATTACTGGTGCCAGTGATACTGATTTTTAAATTTGGAATCAGCGCATGCAGCTTTTTCCCTAAAGCAATATAGGCCTCAATCGACCACAGTTTTTTATCGTCCGCACGTCTGCTGTAAAAAAATTTCCAGCCATGCAGTACCGTGGTGCCGCAACCTAAATGGATATTAATCAACACATCGGTATCAGACAAAGCATAGTTTGCCAGCAGTTTTTCTGCGCTTTGCTGCGTTTCAATGACATACTTTCTATCATCTTCTACTACAGCAACGCCCAGCCAGTTAGCCACAAATTGCATCACCTGATCTGCGTGATGCACTTCTGGATTCATAGTAGGAATAAGCAAATAAGGCGCTTTCAGACCACGTAATTTTTTTAACGCACTATTGTTGAGTAGCAAAATCGTAGTGTAATTTTTTGCAATGCGGTCTAAACCACTGCTATTTTTAATCACAAACAGCTGGTTAATATCAGGATTGTTTTCAAAGACTTCTGCACTGAGCTTATTGAGCGCTACCACATCAATCGTTGCCTCTGGCAGATGCTTGCGTAACAAACGAATGGCTGGCGTGCAAAATACGTTATTGCCAGTGCTGCCGGATGTAACCAACAGTATTTTTTGTGCCGAAGATGCCATATCACTCATTTTTTACCATTCCATTGATGTTGTTTCTGTTGCGTTTTGTAGGCTATCCAGCCACAAACTATTTTATAAAACTTATCTAGCTGTTTAATTGAAAAATATTTTTTAAAAAAGTAGAGACGATAGCGCAAACCCCAATCCGCTGTTCGATAGTTAAAGGTCACCAAATCGCTCAGCGCCTGTAGTGGCGCAAAAACCATCCGCCTTGATTTTTCCAAGTCAATAAAACCTACCTCAACACATTCGCCTGTCGATTTCACAAACACATGCTTAGGGTAAAGCGCACGGTGTTGAATACCTAGCGCATGCATAGATCTGACAGCTTGCGCGACTTTAGCGATCAACTTACGCTGCGCAAGTAAAGACATTGCAGACCTAGTGATTTGATCCAAAGCTTGAAAACCTGCAAGATTTTCGGTAATTAATATCGCTTGCTGACCAGCCGCGACACTGCGTTGTCCGAAAAAAACCACTTGCGGTGTAATGACACCATGCGCGCTTAAATAGCGTATCACTTTAAACTCTTTGGCAAACGTCGGCTCGCCTTTAAATGGATGCAGCAAAGAACGTGAAACATGATTTTGCTGTTTTTTGACATACAAAGTAATGGGCTGACCATCATTTAACAACTGTATGCAGCCTACACCACTCCAGCCGCCACGATTGCGATTTGGTTCGTCAATCCAATCAATGGGCGAATCCCAAATTTGCTCAAAAGTTGCGAACTGCTGATTTTCCAGCGCAGATTAAAAGTCAAAAAAACCTCAATCTATTAGAATGCACAACTTATTGGCTGCATTTTAACCTAAAATGCTTTAATCGCTTTACGCTGTTTATACTCACATTCATGCTCACTTTGCTGTCAAAACTCATCGCGTGTTTATCATTACCCGCCATCCACAAACTTGGCTTTGGCTTAGGTTGGCTCATTCATTTTTGCACCCCAGTTGCCGCAAGAATTCAGCGTGAGAATCTTATGCAAAGTGGCTTGTGTTCGAACACAGCAGCGCTTAACGCCACCATCAAAACAAATATTGCAGAAACTGGCAAAGCAATATTAGAAACACTGGCTATTTGGCAATGGCCACAACATAAAGCTTTGCAACTTGTGCAGGAGTGCAGCGATTGGCATTTGGTTGAAGCAGCATTAAAAAACGGCAAAGGCCTCATTTTCCTCACGCCACATTTGGGTTGCTTTGAGATTACTTCAGTGTATTACGCCAGCCAACACCCGATTACCGTGTTGTTTCGTCCACCCAAGAAATCGTGGCTATCGCCCATGGTCGATGCAGGCCGCATGAAAGGTCAGGTTAAATTGGCTCCTGCCAACACCCAAGGCGTACGCATGCTCATGCAAGCGCTCAAAAAAGGTGAGGCGATTGGTATATTACCAGACCAAATTCCAGCAGCAGGTGAAGGCGAATGGGCTGAATTTTTTGGCAAACCCGCTTACACCATGACACTAGCCGGTAAGCTCGCTGAGAAAACCGGTGCCACAGTCATTATGGCGTTTGGTGAAAGGCTAGCAAATGGACAAGGTTACAAAATCCACTTAACGAAAGTTGATTCCATCGCTAGCCCTACATTGCTTAACCAAGCCATTGAACAGCAAATTAAACAGCAACCAGTGCAATATTTATGGCGCTACAATCGCTACAAAATGCGCCGTCATGCACTACCTAAAAATAACACGCCGCTCGCATAATTAATCTATGGCCGCTTTTTCTTGTGCCAAGCGCTTCTGAAACTTATCAGTATGAAACTTCGCATATAGCTGTTTAGCGCGCTTTTCTGCTTGTAACCAAAATTGGGCAGACTGTGGCAAATAATGCTGCTTAAATAAGGCCCAGTCTTCCTCAGAAAATCCACAATCCATGGCTGAAAAAATCAAGCCCGCAATGTCTTTCATTGCCGCTTTGCCGTCGCCGGCTTGATGCATGCGCATGCGATGCAGATCAATCAAAATCAAATCTACTTTACCCTGTGCAAACGCATCTTTTTTGAGCACCAAATGACATAAATAAAAATCACGGTGACACAAGCCAGCTGCGTGCATACGCGCGGCAAGTGACGCCATCGCCACAATCACCCGGCGCTTAAAGTCTGCGTCAGGGGGGGTACTCACCCAATCAGCGCATACATCTTCCAATGACGTAATATCACCTAAGTCTTGGGTCAGAATAAAAGACTGCTGGGTTGCAGGATTTATACCCTTTACGCCATATGCCACCAAAGGCGTAGTCGCAATGCCGATTTCAACTAGCTTTTCAATCGCCTTGACTTCAGTGAGCGCACCTAAAATTGGCGCTTTAAAAATGAATACATTTTTGAAAATCTCGCCCCAGCCAATGCCAAAGTGCTGTTTTACAAAATAACTTTGCCCACCCAGCTCAACTTTCATGGTACGCCGCCCAACAACATCTCGATAAATACGACCTTGCAACTGCATAATTTCCGAGAATGGGTCAGACCCAAAAAGGCTACGCAAATGTTCTGGCAACTCAAGTTTAATCATGCTTTGTCACTTTCTGCTCTGAGAAGGCAATAATGAAGTCAGCCTCGGCTTTGGCAGAACTGGTGTTTTTAATATGCCTGACATAAGCCTGACCACTGGCACGCCAAGTCACTTGCTTAGCATCTTGTAGCATCATCACTAAGGCTTGGTTCATGTCTTGCTGTTGATAAGGCGACGGTAGCACTAGTCCTGCATTGGCTTCGGCAACGTGTGTGGCATAGCCGCACACATCTGTCACCAGCACCGGCAGGCCTGCTGTCATCGCTTCTATCAGCACGATACCTGCCAATTCTGAGCGCGCGGGATGCGCCAGAATATCTGCACCCAGCATTAAATCTGCAATGTCAGCCCGACCGCCAGCCTGAATACAATGATGACTCACGCCACGTTTTTCACAATAGGCTTGCATATTGCTATTAGATTCATATTCGCCAATCGCCAACAACCAAGTGTTCAATTTTAAGTCTTCGGGCAAAGCAGCAATGGCATCAATCGCCCTATCCACGCCTTTACGCACAAAAGCCGAGCCCACGGTGAGCACCACATTGGCATCTGGCGGCAGACCAAACTGCTCACGCAGATAGGCGCGACAATATTCACGGTTTTTATCGGCAAATTTTTCTAATGGAATACTGGGTGGCAGCAAATGAAAGCGTGCATCAGGCGTGTTATACCATTGCTGAAAACTGTATTTTTCACGCTCAGTGAGCAACAGTATCTGACATTGACTATGTTCTCCCATCACCGCTTGTTCGGCTGCGGCAAAAAAACGATAACGCCCAGTCAGTCGATATAGCCAGGATTTTTCTTCATGCGCGCGCTCAAGAAAACAAGGGTCAGCGGCATAGTAACCATCCAAACCTGACATGCGGTTAAAGCCCATCACCAAATCCACTGGCGACTTTGCCAAAGCTTGCTGCATGGCATTGATTAAAGACTGATGGCGCTGATGATTTAACCAACCGCGGCTAGGCAGAATTTCAACCTGAATACGTGGGTCTGGCATATCACCGCGCCATTCACCGGTATAGATGATGACTTCATGTCCGGCGGCTACGCAATCGTGCGCAATACGCAGCATATCGCGCTGCACGCCGCCGTATGGGAAAACTTTAAATATCAGAAATGCAAATTTCAAAATGAAACTTTAATTAATAGCCGAAACTAAATTGTATGCGAAAATGGCGCTTATGCTGAAACTGCTTATTGTTAAAACCTCATCACTAGGCGATGTGGTGCATAACTTACCGATTATTCATGACATTCTCAGTCATCATCCTGATGCTAAAATCGACTGGGTGGTTGAAGAGAATTTTGCCGACATTCCCCGTTTGCACCCTGGCGTAAATCAGGTAATTCCAGTTGCGATTCGCCGTTGGCGCAAATCTATATTCAGCAAACAAACTTGGCATGAAATCAATATTGCCAAGCAACGCATTGCCCAATTTTCATACGATATTATTCTTGATACACAAGGTTTGCTAAAAAGCGGGCTAATTACCAGCGCTGCACGCGGGCAATCGCATGGTTACGACAAACATTCGGCGCGCGAACCACTGGCGAGTTTTTTTTATCAACATACGCATCCGGTTGCGCGCAATCAGCACGCGGTAGCACGCAATCGCAGCTTGGCTGCGCTAGCGCTAGATTATGTAGCGCCTGATAATTTACCGGATTACGGTATTCACGGCGGCACTATACATACGCATATTTCACATACGCATATTTCTGACACCCCCTATGTCATGGGCTTGCACGGCACCAGCCGTGATAGCAAGTTATGGCCGACTGAACATTGGATTGATCTCGCATTTGCACTTAATCAACGTAAACTAAAACTCGTATTACCTTGGGCAAGCGCAGCCGAGCTGACTAGGGCGCAAACTATTGCCGCTGCCGCCCCCAATGTCATCGTGTTGCCTAAACAAAGCATTGCCGAGTTAGCAGCGATTATCAGTCAATCAAAAGCTGCCGTGGGTGTAGATACCGGTTTGTCGCATTTAAGTGTCGCGCTCAATATCCCCACGCTTGCCATATATACTGACACCGACCCTGCCCTTACCGGCATTTATGCTGGCAGCAAAGCGCCGGCAATTAATTTAGGCAACATCAACCAAACACCCACCGTGCAACAGGTCATACAAAATCTAGAAAAAATTATTTAAAAATTCATAAAATCACTTGAAATAAAAATCATCATCCCCACGTTGATTCAAGTGTTATTTATAAATCCGGGGAAATCATGCAAGAAGAACAAGTCACACCGCAACCTGAGCAGGAACTTGCAGCAGAAACTACGCAAACGCCTGAAATGAAGATTAGCGAACTTGAAGCGGCTTTAGAAGAAGCCAAAGCCAGTGTGCTTTACGTAAAAGCTGAAGGTGAAAATATTCGCCGTCGCGCCATGGATGATATCGACAAAGCACGTAAATTTGCTTTAGAAAAATTCTCCAATGAGCTGCTGGCAGTGAAAGATAGCTTAGATGCTGCCTTACTGATTGAAGCTACCGACGTGCAAAGCTATAAAGACGGTGTAGAGCTCACGGCTAAGCAGTTAGTCAGTGTGTTCGATAAATTTAATATTGCTGAAATCAATCCGCTAGGTGAGAAATTCGACCCGAATAAACATCAAGCGATTTCAATGCTGGAAAACAGCGGCGAGCCAAATACTGTGATCAATGTATTGCAAAAAGGCTACACCTTGAATGAGCGTGTGTTGCGTCCTGCTTTAGTCATGGTGGCGAAATAATTTCAGCCACAGATAAACACAGATGCAAGCTCTTGAATTATTAAAAATAAACTCCATATAGCACACATAGAAATGAATTAGTCGTCACATTTATTACGTTTAAAACACACATTAAAAAAACTATCTGTGTTTATCCGTGTTTATCTGTGGCTAATCAAATTTTAAAAAGGAAATTGAAACATGGGCAAAATTATTGGTATTGACTTAGGCACAACAAACTCTTGCGTTGCCGTGATGGAAGGCGGCAAGCCACGCGTCATTGAAAACGCGGAAGGCGCACGCACCACCCCATCTATCATCGCTTATCAGGAAGATGGCGAAATTTTGGCGGGCGCACCTGCAAAACGTCAGGCAGTGACCAACCCTAAAAATACACTGTACGCGGTGAAACGTTTAATTGGCCGCCGTTTTGAAGAAAAAGAAGTACAAAAAGATATAGGCTTAATGCCTTACACCATTGCCAAAGCTGACAATGGCGATGCTTGGGTGGAAATTCGCGGCACAAAAATGGCGCCACCACAAATCTCGGCTGAAGTTTTGCGCAAAATGAAAAAAACTGCCGAAGACTATTTGGGTGAAGAAGTGACTGAAGCGGTGATTACCGTGCCAGCTTACTTTAACGACAGCCAACGCCAAGCCACTAAAGATGCTGGCCGTATTGCTGGCCTAGAAGTGAAACGTATCATCAACGAGCCAACTGCAGCGGCATTGGCGTTTGGTTTAGACAAACAAGAAGGCGACCGTAAAATTGCCGTGTATGACTTGGGCGGCGGTACTTTTGACGTTTCTATCATTGAAATTTCAAGCATTGATGGCGAACATCAATTTGAAGTGCTTTCGACCAACGGCGATACATTCTTGGGTGGTGAAGACTTTGATAACCGCTTAATCGACTTTTTGGCAGATGAGTTCAAGAAAGAAAACGGCTTAGATTTGCGCAATGACTTGTTGGCTAAACAACGTCTGAAAGAAGCAGCAGAAAAAGCGA
>NCHI01000109.1 GCA_002281815.1 Methylotenera sp. 24-45-7 | reverse complement strand
ACTCAGTGATCAATCACTGTTTCAGCATGCGCGTGAGTCTTATGCCGCTAAAAATGAGCTAGCTTTGGCACAAGATCTAGAAGACCTCAACAAGCAAGAATACATACTCGCCCCATATGCTGACTACTGGTTGATGCTGTTGAGGCTAGATAAAGCCGAAAATGCAGAAGTTGAGAGTTTTTTGAGCAGAAACGGCGACTTGCCATTTGCAGAACGTTTGCGTGGAGAATGGCTAAAAAAACTCGGTAAACAGCAGGATTGGCAGTTGTTCTTTGAGCATTATCCACACTATAAGCGTGAAGACACTGCGGTGCTGTGCTATGCATTATTGGGTAAAAATATAGCCGAAGGCACAGGTGCCGAAATCGCCGCACAAACCAAAAAGTTGTGGATGACAACCACTGACTTGCCAAGTACTTGTAACCCACTGTTTGATGTAATGCAAAAGTCTGGCGTGTTAACTACAGATGATCTGTGGGAAAGATTCAGAATGGCATTGCAATATGGCAAGCTGGGTTTAGCCAAAAGCATTACGACTAGAATAGCCAATTTTGATGATAAACAGTTAAAACTCATTGATATTGCGAACCAGACGCCGATGTTGCTGTTGGATGAAAATCCGCAATTAGTTAAAGCTGGTCGTAAAAAATCTGTCTCTCATGTGTCGGCGAGTTTCAGCAGTCGAGACGGGATTGAAATTAATCTGTTTGCTATAGACAGGCTGGCGCGAACCAACTTGCCTGAAGCGGTGAAAGTGCTGGAAAGACTGCAACCCAAATTTTCGACGGCGGATCGTGCATTTGCCTGGGGGCGCATCGGCTATCATGCTGCGCGCGTGCACAACGCTAAAGCGCTTGATTATTACGCCTTAGCCAAAAACACTACGCTGGACAAAGAACAACTGGCTTGGAAAGTACGTGCTGGCTTGCGCGCGCAAAACTGGGATATCGTAGATGCAACCATAGCGGCTATGTCACCTGAGCAGCAGCAGGAAGGCGCCTGGCGCTATTGGAAAGCGCGTGCATTGAATGAAAAAGGTCTGCAAGTTGAAGCTAACAAACTTTGGGGGCCACTCTCAAGAGAGCGGCATTATTACGGCTGGTTATCAGCCGAAGAGATAGACAGTTCGATTGGCAATATCGATCAGGAATATAAAGTATCCGAGCTTGAAGTCACCGCGATTGCGAGCCTTCCTGCAATTAAACGTGCCTTGGAGCTACAGCGCCTGGATATGCGTTGGGAATCTAAAGCAGAGTGGGTATGGGCAACACGTAACTTTGACGATAAACAGCTACTGGCAGCCGCAGAATATGCTGTGCGTCAGAAATGGTATGACATTGCCATTGCCACTGCTGATAACACTAAACAGTTACATGATTTCAGTTTGCGTTACCCAACACCGTATCGTGATTTATTCAGAGCGGCTGCCTTGAATGAAGGCGTTGATGAAGCGTGGATTTATGGTTTAGTGCGTCAAGAAAGCCGCTTTATGCATTATGCAAAATCTGGCGTAGGTGCCGCAGGTTTGATGCAAGTGATGCCAGCCACCGCAAAATGGGCAGCTAAACGTATGGGCTTAGATAGCTATAAACAAGAGCTGATTCACGATATTAATACCAATGTCGGTATCGGCACTTATTACATGCGTTACACCTTGGAGCTGTTAAATGGGCAGTCAGTGTTGGCGACAGCAGCTTATAATGCAGGCCCTAGCCGCGCCAAGCGCTGGCTTGCCAGCGAGCCAATGGAATCAGCCATTTATATAGAAACTATTCCATTTGCTGAAACCAGAAGCTACGTGCAAAAAGTCATGGCCAACGCGCAAATGTATGCGCCCAGATTAGGTAAGTCGGCCTTGAGTATGAAATCGAGATTAGGGTATATCGCTGGGGTGACTCAGCCAGAAGTGGTTATTTCGGATAATGAAAACGAATAAGCGCCATTGTAGATGGCGAGCTTAAAAAATAAGGAAATCAAGGGTTCAAGATGCAAGTAAAAAAAATAACGGTATTGGGTGGTTCTGGATTTGTAGGTAGCAGTTTGGTGGCTAAATTAGATGCTGCCGGTTACGCGATTACAGTGTTAACGCGCAGACGCGAAACAGCCAAGCATTTGTTTTTGTTGCCTAATGTGAGCGTGCTGGAATGTAACGTTTTTGATGCGCAAGCCCTAAAAAATGCATTGCAAGGCAGTGATGCTGTCATTAATTTAATTGGTATTTTGCATCAAAGTCGAGGTTTAAGTTTTGATAAAGTGCACCATCAATTACCAGCGACCTTAGCAAAAATTTGTGCGGAATTAGGTATTAAGCGTGTGCTGCATATGAGTAGCCTGCAAGCTGAAAAAACAGCGCCAAGCCAATACTTGCGTTCAAAAGCGGCAGGCGAGGCTGCGCTGGCGACATACACACAGCAATTGAATATCACGATTTTCAAGCCTTCAATTATTTTTGGACGAGGGGACAGTTTCGTTAATTTATTTGCCAGCTTGATTAAGCTATTGCCAGTGGTATTGCTGGCAAAACCGAACGCAAAATTTCAACCGATTTGGGTAGAAGACGTGAGCAGTTGCTTTACTGCAAGTGTGCAAAACACCGCAACATATGGGCAAACTTACGAACTTGCTGGCCCTAAAGTGTATAGTTTCCGTGCTTTGGTAAAACAAATCATGCGTACCATGGGTAAGCAACGTCCTATTATCGGCTTGTGTGACAGGCTGTCTTATGCGCAGGCGTTTATGATGGAGTTACTGCCAGTCAAGCTGATGTCTCGCGACAATGTGCGCTCCATGCAAGTGGATAGCGTGAGTCAAACCGAGTTTCCAGCATTGTTTGGGATTGAACCAGCGCCTATGGAAGTGATTATTCCTGAGTACTTGGTCGATGCTACACAGCGCGGTGCTTATGATCGTTACCGTAGTTTTGCTGCTAGATAAGTTTGGTGGCTGACATGCAAACCTTTATTGTAGGTGGCGCAGTGCGTGATGAGCTGCTGGGGTTTGCGGTAAAAGATAAAGATTATGTGGTAGTAGGTAGCACGCCAGAAGCTATGCTGGCTGCTGGATTTAAGCCAGTAGGTAAAGACTTCCCGGTATTTTTGCATCCCAAAACGCATGATGAATATGCATTGGCGCGCACCGAGCGCAAAACCGCCAAAGGTTATAAAGGCTTTGTGGTACACGCTTCACCAGAGGTGACTTTAGAGCAAGACCTAGCCAGACGTGACCTCACTATCAATGCTATCGCCAAAGCCGCTGACGGCCAATTGATTGATCCATTCAACGGCTTAGCGGATATCAAATCCAAAACTTTACGCCATGTGAGCGATGCGTTTAGCGAAGACCCGGTGCGCATTTTGCGTATTGCACGATTTTCAGCACGATTGGTAGATTTTAATATTGCTCCTGAAACCATGGCTTTAATGCGCAATATGGTGCAAGCCGGTGAAGTGGATGCATTGGTGGCCGAGCGCGTATGGCAAGAATTGGCGAAAGGGCTAATGGAAGCTAAGCCATCAAAAATGTTTGAGGTGCTGCGTGCCTGCGGTGCTTTGCAGAAAATTCTGCCAGAGTTAGATAGGCTATGGGGCGTACCGCAAGTGGCGCAATATCACCCAGAAGTGGACACCGGCGTGCATGTGATGATGGTGATTGACTATGCAGCGCAACAAAATTTCAGCCTGCCTATTCGCTTTGCCGCGCTGATGCATGACTTGGGCAAAGGCACCACGCCTGCGGATATATTGCCCAAACATATCGGCCATGAGCAGCGCAGCGTCAGCTTGCTTAAGGATGTTTGCAAACGCCTGCGTGTGCCTAACGATTGCAAAGAGCTTGGTGTGATGGTGGCGAAGTTTCATGGCAAATTGCACCAAGCTTTACAAATGCGACCAGCGACCTTGCTGGAGTTTTTAGTAGAACTGGATGCGATTCGGCAGCCGGATAGGTTTAAAGATTTTTTAAAAGCGTGTGAAGCAGATTCACGCGGGCGAACCGGTTTTGCAGAATGTGCCACACCAGCGGCTGACTTAATGCTGAAAGTATTGCAAGCAGCGGTTACTGTTGATGCAGGCGCTGTTGCGGCTAGTTGCGAAACACCAGAGCAAATTAAGCTAAAGGTGTTTGAAGCGCGATTGGAAGCATTGAAAGCAGTGCTTCAGTAAGATTTAAGTTTAAATACCTAAAGAGCTCTGAATAAAATACTTGGCAATGAAGCCCACCAAACCAAAGGTGAGGCCTAAAAACAGAATAAAGGTACCAAACTTACCTACTTTGCATTGCCAAGCCAAGTGACCCACAATAAATACCATCAGCAGCATTAAGCCACCCACGCCGTAGGTCAAGCCAAACTCGGTAATTTGCGCTTCGGTAAAGCCAAAAATCGTGCCTTCCACGTCAATCTCCAGTGCGTTACAGCAAGTTAGTCAGTTGATTCAACACAAACTCGGTGGGTTTGCGCTTGAATCCGCTCTTGGCATATTGATGCCAGCGACCAATCACGTAACAGATAATCAGGTTAGCCTGTGCCTCGGCATTTGCCTGCGGATTGGATTGTGTTTCAGCAATGCGCAGACTTTGTTTAAGTGTGACCTCAATGCGGTCATAAAGTTGATTAATGCGTAGTTGCAGTTTGTCGTCTTCATTCACCAAGGCGTCACCAATCAGCACACGTGTCATGCCCGGGTTTTTTTCTGCGAACAATAACAACATGTTCACAATGCGATGCACTTGCCTCAAGCCTTCAGTTTCCTCGGTGCTGATTTTATTAATCAGGCCAAAAATGGTTTCTTCAATAAAACTAATCAGGCCTTCAAACATTTGCGCTTTATTGGCAAAGTGACGATACAGCGCAGCTTCAGAAACTTCTAGTTTTGCGGCCAATGCTGCGGTCGTGATTTTTTCGCGTTTTGGAGATTCCAGCATTTTTGCCAGAGTTTCAAGAATTTGTTGTTTGCGTTCGCCTGCCATGTTTTGTCCTTATTCTAGAGTGCGATTTTAAAGTCTGATAATAATTATAGCTTAATGTGAGTAAGTGCTAACACTGATGACAGGCGATAATCTACATAGTTGGGCTTATGCAGTTTTTTACTAATCCATATCGTTTTCATGCCTAATCTTTTGGCGGTCATCAGTGCCGGCAAGTTGTCCTCCAGCATAATGCAGTCACTGGCTTTGGCATGTATGGTTTTGAGTAATTGCTGAAACCCACGCACTGAAGGTTTGGCATGAAATTTTGTGGATTCCACGCTAAAAATCAGCTCGAACATATCAGCAATTCCTAGTAGATTAAGCACCCGAATTGCATAACTTTGCGGTGCGTTGGTGAACACTAACTTCCGTCCCGGCAGGCTTGTTAACATATGTCTTAAGCGCTGCACTTGAATTACCATGTCAGCTAGGTTTTCCAGCTGATGCGTTTCTTCAAGAAAGTGATAAGGGTTGGTGTTGTGATGGCGCACCAGCCCTTTTAATGTTGCGCCATAAACACGCCAGTAGTGTTTGCGCAGCGCATGTGCGTCCTGCTCATGCATG
>NCHI01000108.1 GCA_002281815.1 Methylotenera sp. 24-45-7 | reverse complement strand
ACTCTAGCAACTGATGCGCATGCTCTACCGTGTCGTTCACACCATCTAACATCACATACTCAAAAGTCACAAAGTCACGCGGTGCTTTTTCCAGATAACGGTTACACGCCGCCATCAGGTCTTTTAGTGGGTATTTTTTGTTAATCGGAACAATCACATCGCGCAGCGCGTCATTCGGCGCATGCAATGACACTGCCAAAGCTACCGGACAATCTTCTTTTAATCTATCCATGGCTGGCACTAGGCCGCTGGTAGAAAGCGTCACGCGGCGGCGACTTAAGCCATAAGCGCTGTCATCGAGCATAATCTGCATCGCGGTCACGACATTGTCGTAATTAGCTAAAGGCTCGCCCATGCCCATCATCACCACATTGCTGATAATGCGCTCGCCAGCTGGCAATAAATCGTAACCTGCTTCCTGACGTAAAGACTTATCTGCAATCGCCAGCTGACCGATGATTTCGGACACACTTAAATTACGATTAAAACCCTGACGCCCAGTAGAGCAGAAGGTACATTCCAGCGCACAACCCACCTGGCTGGAAACGCACAAAGTACCACGGTCGTCTTCAGGGATAAATACGGTTTCAATACTATTGGCAGCATCAGTGCCAATCAGCCATTTACGTGTACCGTCATTCGAAACTTGTTCGTGCTGCACGTTAGGCAGAACAATCTCTGCCTGTGTTGCCAATTTTTCGCGCAGACTTTTTGCAATATCGGTCATCTGCTCAAAATCATGCACCCCAAAGTGATGCATCCAGCGCATCAATTGCTTGGCGCGAAAAGGCTTTTCGCCTTGATCCACGAACCATTGCGCAAGTTGTTGCTGATTGAAGTTGAGTAGATTAACCAAAATTGTTTTACCTGTTTATTAAATACGTCTGCACAGAACCCACAATAAACACGAAAAAACTATCAACATTAAGTTGGTTTTATCCGTGTTTATCTGCGTGCATCTGTGGCTAAAAAAGATTAACCAAAAAAGTATTTGATTTCGATCGCTGCGTTTTCAGCAGAGTCAGAACCATGCACTGCATTCGCATCAATGCTTTCAGCAAAGTCAGCACGAATCGTGCCAGCTGCCGCTTCTTTTGGGTTAGTAGCACCCATCAAGTCACGATTCACTTGCACAGCGTTTTCGCCTTCTAAAGCTTGAATCATTACTGGGCCTGAAATCATGAATTTAACCAAGTCGTTGAAGAATGGACGCTCTTTGTGCACAGCGTAGAAACCTTCAGCTTCGGCTTGTGTTAATTGTGCCATTTTTGCAGCAACCACTTTTAAGCCTGCGTTTTCAAAACGCGTGTAGATTTTGCCGATTACATTTTTTGCTACAGCGTCTGGTTTGATGATAGAAAGCGTGCGTTGTATAGCCATAACTACTCCATAAAGTTAACTTATCCAATTTGCATTAAAACCGATACTTTGTCGACTTCGCCTTGCCGTACAAAAGTACTGTCTTCGGCTCTTCTCCGCGTCTCGCTTCTAATGCAAAATGGAATTATTGAAAAGCCGTTAAAATACCATTTTTAGCGCTTAAAATAAACCAACATTTGTGATTAGTTTCCAATATTTAAGTTTGGAATCAGCGCACGATGTGGCAAAATTAAATGGTAATGAATAATTCCAACTACAATTCTACGCAGGTGAACGCCACCTGCCCTGCTTGCGGTCTATTATGCGACGATATTTCTATAGTCAGCTCACCGCAACTCACTGCAAATAAGGCTTGCGTCAAAGGTGTTAGCTTTTTTAAGCGCGCTTTCAAAGCGCCAACAGATACATTGCCTTTGATTGCCGGCCAAGCCAGCGACCTTGACAGTGCTATCAACAAAATTGTTGAAATTTTGCACCTCAGTAAAAACCCTTTATTTGCAGGTTTGGGTACCGAGGTGCAGGGCATGCGTGCCATCATGCGTTTGGCACAAAAAACCAATGCTAGTTTAGATCATATGCACAGCGAAGCCGGGGTACGCAATACCTTAGCACTACAAAATGGCGGTTGGATGACAACCACATTGGCCGAAGTTAAAAATCGTGCCGATTTGATATTGGCGATTGGCACCGACATTACCAGTAGTCACCCACGCTTTTTTGAGAGACTTATTGAAAATACCGATAGTCTTTTTAAGCAACAGCCGCCAGAAGTTGTTTATCTCGGCACGACGCAGGATGCGGCAATTAATGTTGAAAATTTGAGCAAATTACCTGAAATCCTCAATGCGCTTAACGCGTTGTTACACAACAAAAAATTACAGGTCACACATGTTGCAGATGTACCTGTAGCCACGCTGCAATCATTGATAGATAAACTTAAAAGTGCTCAATATGCAGTGCTTGTGTGGTCTGCCAGCATGCTGAACATTCCACATGCAGAACTCACCATACAAAGTATTACACAATTGATTAACAAACTGAATGAAACCACGCGCGCAGCCGGCTTGCCGCTTAGCAGCGGCGATGGCGACACCTCAGTCAATAACACCAGTGCTTGGCTTAGCGGCTACCCTACACGACTGCGATTTAATAACGGCATGCCCGAATATGACAATCATCAATATGCAACGAGTAAACAGCTTGCAGATTGCGATGCCATGTTGTGGATAAGCACATTTAATCCGCACCCACCCATATTCACTAAGGCCCCCACTATCGTAATTGGCCATCCGGACACCCAATTTGAACGCACGCCCGATGTATTTATTCCGGTGGGGGTGCCAGGTGTTGACCACAATGGCCTGATGTTGCGCATGGATAGCTCAATTACATTGCCATTAAAAAAGCTGCGCGACAGCAAGTTACCAAGCTTAACCACAGTGATAGCGATGATAGAAGAAAAACTAAGCAATGAGGTAAGCCCATGATTACCTTGCTTAAAAACGGCAAAATTTACGACCCCGCACATCAAAAAAATGGTGTGACTGAAGATATCTATATTCGTGATGGCCGCATTGTTACAAAACCGGCGACTACTGAAAAAATCGACCAGACATTTGATTTAAGCGGCAAAGTGGTGATGGCGGGCGCCATTGATATGCACAGCCACATTGGTGGCGGCAAGATGAATATTGCACGTATGATGCTGCCCGAATATCAGCAAAAGCAGTTACAGGAAATCAAAAACAGCAGCGACCCCGAGCAACATATCTGCACCCCGCATTGCAGCCATCACACCACACCCAGCGCCACTGATACTGGCTTTCGCTATATTGAAATGGGCTATACCGCAGCATTTGAACCGGCGATTTTGCCGATAAATGCACGTCAAGCGCACCTGGAAATGGGCGACACGCCGATGATAGACAAAGGCGGCTACGCCATGCTGGGTAATGATGATTATTTCTTGCGCCTGCTTGCTGCCAAAGCTGACCAAAAAGTCATTAATGACTATGTCGCTTGGACATTGCATGCCACTCAGGCGATTGGCATTAAAGTCGTCAATCCGGGCGGTATTAGTGCCTTTAAGTTTAACCAACGTCGACTAAACTTAGACGAAAACAATGTGCACTACCAAGTGAGCCCACGTGAAATTCTGCAAAGTTTAAGCCGTGCCGTGCATGAGCTTGGCATTGCCAAACCACTGCACGTGCACTGCAACAATTTAGGCGCAGCGGGTAACTTTGCCACCACGCTAGACACCATGACTGCGAGCAGCGGCTTGCCCATGCATCTCACGCATATACAGTTTCACAGCTACGGCACCGAAGGCGATAAGAAGTTTTCATCGGCCGCCGCACAAATTGCCGAAGCACTCAACAAAAACAAACACATCACTGCCGATGTCGGGCAGATTCTGTTTGGGCAAACTGTCACGGCATCGGGCGACTCTATGATGCAACACCTCAACGCGAACCATGCCAATCCAAAAAAATCGGTCATCATGGATATCGAATGTGATGCTGGCTGTGGCGTGGTGCCATTTAAATATCGCGACCAGAATTACGTGAATGCACTGCAATGGGCAATCGGGCTGGAATTGTTTTTATCTGTGGAAGATCCCTGGCGTATTTTCTTAACCACCGACCACCCCAACGGTGCGCCATTTACCAGCTATCCGCACCTGATTCGTTTGCTCATGGATAAAAGCTTTAGGAACGATGCCTTTGCTAAACTCAATTTAGATGCACAGGCGATGAGCAATCTAAATAGCCTAGACCGCGAATACAGCCTATATGAAATCGCTATTATGACCCGCGCTGGTGCGGCTAGGCTTATCGGCTTAAACGACCGCGGTCATTTGGGCATTGGCGCCGCGGCAGACATTACCGTATATACCGACCAATCCGACCGCGAAGCCATGTTTGCGAAGCCTGATTATGTATTCAAAAACGGTCAACTGGTGGTGAAAAACGGTCAGGTGGTGAAAGTGGTATGGGGCGTGACGCACACCGCAAAACCGGCATTTGACAATGCGATTGAAAAAGATCTGAAACAATACTTCGACCGCTACCAGACCATACAACTGGACAACTTTAAAATCAGCAATGATGAAATCAGCGATGATGGGCGTGGTCAAGTGGTGACCCATCAAAAAAATAAGGAATAAGCAATGAGCAGACTATATGGCGAGCAGCACCGTAAACTTCAGGACGAATTCGGCACACGCAAAATGGCAGACCGTGTGGAAGAAATTGCCTGTAAAACCGAATTTGATGATGAAGCCAAAGGTTTTATCGAACACATGGACATGTTCTTTTTATCCAGCATCGACCATCAGGGACGCCCTACCGTTTCATACAAAGGTGGCGATGCAGGCTTTGTGAGAATAGTCGATAGCAAGACTTTGGTTTTTCCTAGCTATGATGGTAATGGCATGTTTTTTTCTGTAGGGAACATCAGCACGAATCCGCAAGTTGGTCTGCTGTTTATCTCGTTTGAAACGCCGCATCGCATTCGCGTGCAAGGCACGGCCAGTGTTTCTAAAGACGACCCTTTAATGCAGGAGTACAAAGAGGCTGAATTTATTGTGCGTGTGACTTTGTCTGAACTGTGGCAAAACTGTCCGCGCTACATTCACCAGCGCACCAAAGTACGCGATTCACGTTACGTGCCAAGAGCCGAGTGTGAGACGCCGGTCGCAGAATGGAAACGCATTGATTTAATGCAAGACGTGATTCCAGAAGCTGACCTGAAAAAAGTGCAACAAATTGGCACGATACAAATTGAAGAATGGGTAGAAAAAATCAAGACTGGCAGTGCGGAAGCTTAAATACCATGCTAATCAACGGCATCCAAATTGATGACACCTACGCTGAAGCATTTAATATGCGCGGCACGCGCGTCATTATTACCGCCCAGAACCACAAGTGGGCTTATCACGCAGCTAACGCCATGACTGGCTTTGCGACTTCTGTCATCGGCTGCGGTGTGGAAGCAGGCATAGAACGTGAAATGACCGCAGACGAAACACCAGATGGCAGACCCGGCGTGAGCATACTGATGTTTGCCATGGGCAGCAAAGTGCTGATGCAACAATTAGAAACCCGCATGGGGCAATGCATACTCACCTGCCCCACCGCCGCGGCCTTTTCTGGCATTACCAGTGAAGACATGATTAGCTTGGGTAAAC
>NCHI01000107.1 GCA_002281815.1 Methylotenera sp. 24-45-7 | reverse complement strand
ATTTCGAATCGAACAGTTTCTGGAAGATCAAGCTTTACCAACGCTAACGACACCAAACGTACCGGCACCGAACTTTCAATTAGTTCAGAATTTGCCAATAACTTATCTACTTACTTGTCTTACTCTCTACTAAACGCAAAATTTGATTCAAATTTCACTACAGCTGGTGGTACTAACATACAATCTGGCAACCATATACCAGGAACCTACAAAACTCAGCTTTATGGTGAAGTTGCATGGAAATATGCGCCGATAGGCTTTAGTGCAGCTGTCGAAGGCCGCCACAACAGCAAAGTATATGTAAATGATACAAATACCGAATATGCGCCGTCCTATACGATTTTCAACATACGCGCCGGCTTGGAACAGAACCTAGGAAGCTGGCAGTTTAGAGAATATCTACGCATAGAAAATATGTTCGATAAAGAATATATCGGCTCTGTGCGTATTAATGATGCAAATATTCCTTTTGAGCCAGCAGCAGTTAGAAACTACCTCGTTGGATTAAGTGCTAAATATAAATTCTAATTAGCGCATCACTAAGCTGCTTGAAGTTTAAGCAGCTTTTTTATTACAACTATTTAGTGTTTAATACGAACTTAATTAAATCTTCAGAAAAATAACGATTATGTCCATCCTCATTGATCTTAAAATTCTTGATGACCGTCTACGCACTCAGTTTCCAAGTTATGCAACACCTGGGTCAGCTGGCCTGGATTTGCGTGCCTGTATCGACGCACCAATCAGCTTGGAACCCGGGCAAACCACCTTGATTCCGACTGGCATAGCAATACATATTGACAATACCTATTATGCTGCGCTTATACTGCCGCGCTCAGGCTTAGGCCATAAGCACGGGATTGTGCTGGGTAATCTGGTAGGCCTAATTGATTCTGACTATCAAGGTCAACTGATGGTGTCATGCTGGAACCGTGGCAATACCGCATTTGAGCTCAACCCCATGGAGCGTATTGCGCAAATGGTGATTGTGCCTGTGATGCAAGCAGAGTTTCATGTAGTAGATGACTTCGATGTTTCTGAGCGCGGTGAAGGCGGCTTTGGCAGCACTGGTAAGCATTAATTTAAAAAACAGTAATTAACTAATAATAAACTGATATTTTGCTTGAAACGAGTTCGTGTTATGTACTATAATCACGCTCTTTCTCAAAATAGAGTTCTTGGAGATAACCATGGCACGTGTATGTCAGGTAACAGGCAAAAAGCCAATGGTGGGTAACAATGTTTCTCACGCACAAAACAAAACAAAACGTCGTTTTTTACCAAATTTGCAAAACCGCAAGTTTTGGGTTGAAAGCGAAAACCGCTGGGTAAGCATGCGTATTACTAATGCCGCTTTGCGCACCATCGACAAAAACGGTATTGACTCAGTGCTCGCAGATATGCGTGCAGCTGGTCAAAAAATCTAAAAGGTAGATTATTATGCGCGAAAAAATCAAACTAGAATCTAGTGCTGGTACAGGTCACTTCTATACCACTACTAAAAACAAACGTACCATGCCTGGCAAATTTGAAATCAAAAAATTTGATCCTGTTGCACGTAAACACGTGATGTACAAAGAAACAAAATTGAAATAATACATTTCAATATTAAAAAGCCCACTTTCAGGTGGGCTTTTTGTTGTCTAAACGTTTTAGTCGCTATGATTTAATCACTATGTATTGACGGCTGCAGCTGGTGCGCTTATCTATGTTTCTTTCTTCAGCCCTGCATCTACTGTTGATTCTTGTGCATTTAATATGCGCACTTCGCGCTGCGGGAAAGGAATTGAAATATTGTTGGCTTTGAATGCCTGCCAGATTTTCAAATTAATTTCTGATTGCAATGCAGCAGACCCTTCTTCCGGGTCTGGAATCCATACTGTCAACATTAAATCTATACCGCTTTCACCAAACCCTTTTACGTGCACAGTTTGTGGCGGCTCAACAAGTACGCGGGGGTGATCTTGTGCAATATCAAACATTAATTTCATTGCGAGCTCTAAATCACTGTCATAACTCACCTGAATTGGCATCTGAACCCTCGCTTTATGATCGGTAAACGAATGATTGATGACCGGATTAATAATCAGCATTTCATTCGGAATGATCACTTGCGTGCCGTCTAATTTACGCAGTACCAAATAGCGCGTACGCAAATCACTGACTACGCCGTAATGCATGTCTATTGTCAGCACATCACCGATTTGCATAGATTTATCTAACAAAATGATAAACCCACTCACGTAGTTACTGGCAATACGTTGCAGACCAAAACCCAAACCTACAGCCAACGCTCCGCCGAATACGGAAAGCATCGTGATGTCGAGTCCTACTGCCGATAACGCAATCAATAGTGCTATAAATATTAAAAGTATGCGTAGCAGTTTAGAAAGCACTACGCGCAAATTCATATTTACATCATCAATGCGCATGAGTTTGTTTTCAAGAACACGACTAAACCACATCGCGATGAAAATAGTGACCAGTACCGTTAGCAAACCTTGTAAGCCAACTAATAAGTTAATCTTACTTTTGCCTATAGTAAATTCAATCGTTTCTAAAGTATTCAATATACCCGGCAAAATACCACTGAGATGCAAAGCGAGGATAAGCCAAATGAATCCAGAAATCGTACTTTCCAAGGCTTTAAGCATGCCGCTGGGTTGGCTGGTGTAACGCACAGCGTAAACAATTAAGCGAATTGCCGCCATTGCGATTAATAGCTTACTGGCCAACACTAGCAGGCTAGTGTGATGCCAAGATCTGATGGCAAGCTCGCCAAACAGCACGAATATTAGTGTAGACAGAGGGAACAATACTCGGTTAATACCACCAATCCCCACCTTCCAATGCTCAGGAGCGTTGCGCATCACATAAGCACGCAAAGCACCATTAATTGCCCATGCCACTGAACATGCCACTACGACAATTGCCAATTGCCACCAACCCGCAGGCGTAGCAATATCGGAAAGTATTTCTTGCCAGATAAATTGAAGGTTGTCTTGATCCATATATTAATTAACCTGCAAACAATAGATCAGCATAAAAATCATTGGTTTTAAATCAGAAATATTGTTGCTAGACCTAAAAAGATAAAAAAGCCGCCACTGTCTGTCATAGCAGTAATCAGCACACTAGAGCCTACCGCAGGGTCGCGACCAATCTTGTTCATGACCAACGGTATCATCACACCCATTAATGCGGCCAGCAACAGATTAAGGGTCATGGCTGCCATCATGACGAGGCCTAGCTGGTAGCTTCCATACAAGGCGAATGCAATGCCACCCAAGACGCCACCCCATAACAGCCCGTTAAGCAGTGACACACCCATTTCTTTGGTAATCAATGACTGCATATTGTGTGTAGATACTTGACCAAGTGCCAAGCCACGCACAATCATGGTAGTAGTTTGGTTACCTGAGTTACCACCGATACCGGCAACAATAGGCATCAGCGCTGCCAAAGCAACGATTTTCTCAATAGAGCCTTCAAACAGACCAATCACACGAGACGCCATGAGTGCAGTGACTAAATTTATTGCCAACCATGCCCAGCGGTTTTGTACCGATTTCCATACTGAGGCAAAAAAGTCTTCTTCTTCGCGCAAACCTGCCATAGAAAGCATATCGCTTTCCGCTTCCTCACGAATAAAGTCCATCACAGCATCAACCGTGACACGGCCAACCAATCTGTTTTTCTCGTCGATGACCGGCGCTGTCACCAGATCATAACGTTCAAATGCTTTAGCCGCATCATCTGCAATATCTTCAGGGTGGAACACTACCGCATCTTCGGACATCACATCGGCAACG
The DNA here is from genome assembly GCA_002281815.1 of Methylotenera sp. 24-45-7. Classification (GTDB taxonomy): domain Bacteria; phylum Pseudomonadota; class Gammaproteobacteria; order Burkholderiales; family Methylophilaceae; genus Methylotenera. The sequence goes on along the minus strand of NCHI01000107.1, from coordinate 1,843 downwards.
GTAGCATCGAGATCGCTAACAACTAAACGTTTAAGCGGTAACACTCCTCTTAGCGTATCGTTACGATCTACCACAAACAATTTATCGGTATGATCAGGCAGACTGCCCAAACGGCGCATATATCTCAAAGCTACTTCAAGTGAAATATCTTCACGGATTGTGACAATGTCAAAATCCATAATAGAGCCAACCGCGTCATCAGAGTAAGAAAGTGCAGATTGTAATCGCGCGCGATTTTGCGCATCTAAGCTATCTAATAAATCTTGAAAAACATCTTTAGGAAGGTCAGGCGCTAAGTCGGCTAGCTCATCAGTATCCAGTTGTTCAGCTGCTGCTAACAACTCATCTGAGTCCATGTCTGCTATCAGGGTTTGGCGTACCGCGTCAGACACCTCCAGCAGAATCTCACCGTCACGCTCAGCTTTAACTAACTCCCAAACATCTAAACGCTCTTCTAGCGGCAATGCCTCAAGAATATAGGCAACGTCTGCCGGATGCAGTACATCAAGTTTTCTTTGCAACTCTTGGAGATGCTGCTTATGCACCAAGGACTCTACCAGTCCATGATTCGGCATCGCCTGGTTGTGTACCAAGTTTTCTACCAAACGATGCTTATGCAGCAAGGCGATGACCTGCTGCAAGCTTTCGCTTAAACTTTCTTTGGTATCTTGATTTTCTGCCATAATGACCCGCGTTAGCGCAATTTCAGTTTATGTATATTAGTTCGTCATTATGATTTATTTTTGTTAAAAAATAGAAATTTATAAAAAATTTCTAGCAAAATAAAACGTAAACGATTAATAACTAATGGAACTCTTAACATCATGAGTCAATTCATCTTATATACCACATCACATTGCCATTTATGTGAGCAGGCTGAAGCATTGCTATTGGAATTAGAATATCCGCTAGACTGGTTAGCGGTAGAAATTGCAGCAGATGATACCTTGATGGAAAGGTATGGGAAAAGCATTCCCGTTGTTAAACATTGTGATAATGGTTCAGAGTTAAATTGGCCATTTAACAGACTAGACCTCATCGAGTTTATATCTTCAAATCTACACACAATCAATCATGCATAAAGCTTGTTTAAAAATCAAAAGGCCAGCATATAGCTGGCCTTTTTTGTAACCTAAGTAACTATTACTCAGCTACAACAGCTTCAGCTGATGTGTCAGGACGATCCACTAACTCAACTAATGCCATAGGTGCATTATCACCGTTACGGAAACCACATTTCAAAATGCGCAAATAACCACCATTACGTGCATTGTAGCGTGGGCCGAGTTCACCAAACAATTTACCAACAATGTCACGGTCACGTAAGCGATCAAATGCCAAACGACGGTTTGCCAAAGTTGCAGTTTTACCTAAAGTGATTAAAGGCTCTGCGAATTTACGCAACTCTTTTGCTTTTGGCAAAGTAGTTTTAATGATTTCATGGCGCAACAATGACGCTGTCATGTTACGGAACATCGCTGCACGATGGCTGCTAGTACGATTTAATTTACGATTGCTATTACCGTGACGCATAGTAATTCCTTAAGGTATCTATAACTTCAATATCAAGCTTAATTAAGCTTTTTCCAAACCAACTGGTGGCCAATTCTCTAGCTTCATGCCTAATGTTAAGCCACGAGTTGCCAGAACATCTTTAATCTCATTCAGTGATTTACGACCGAGGTTAGGTGCTTTTAAAAGCTCATTCTCAGTACGTTGAATCAAATCACCAATGTAGAATATATTCTCTGCTTTTAAGCAGTTTGCTGAACGTACAGTTAGCTCTAAATCATCGACTGGACGCAATAGAACTGGGTCAACTTGTGGAGCTGATTTAACTTCC
>NCHI01000106.1 GCA_002281815.1 Methylotenera sp. 24-45-7 | reverse complement strand
GAGAATTATGTTGAGTTAGTTATACGTTCCAACTAATTTTTTAAACTAAAATGCTAGGGTTGTATAAATCAGTTACTTACATTTATATCACGGTACGACTTTATTTGCTGCCTACAGTTGCAGGGGAATAAATCACCCCCCAATTCACCAACTTCGCAGACAGCTTACCTTGTTTGAGAAAAGGTGAAATTACGCGAGTAAAGTCTTTTTTATATTGATTTAAGTCCGACATGGTATTTTCAAAAAATGTGTCGTATGCATAAGAGAGTTGATTATGGAGCAGATATTCAAGATCGAATGAAATCGATCTGACTAATCTAATTCCATCTAATCGCTGATACCCACAGTTGCGCATTTTTTCTGTGCCCCAAAGATCTACATTACTCGTTGGACTGCGACCATAGGTTTTATTGAGGTCTTGCAACGGTGCAAAGTATGGCTGTTCATCAAACCTAAACAAGGTATGGGTTATAAGAAATTTACCTTTACTATTCAGGTGGTTGTCTACAATTTTTTGAATAGCTTCTTTTTTTATCCAATGAATCGCTGAACCTATTACCACACAGTCTACTTTTTTTAGTGTAGTCAAATCACCATCGTTAATATCGAGTAAATGATATTCCACGTTAGCATTGGTGATTTTATGCGCTAACATTTCCCTAGAGCCATCAACAGCAACAACTTCTTTTGCAAATGTGGCAAATCTACTGGCAAGTTCTCCCCTGCCACAACAAAGATCCAGTACTACTGAGTTTTTTGAAAGTGCTAATTTACGCGAAGCATCTACAAAAAAATCCTCAATATATGGCGGTCTAAACTTATAGAAATTAGCAATTCTTGAGTGGGAAGATATCGAATCAATAGATGGTTTGAATTTTGGATTATCGACGTCAACTATGGGCTTAGTCATTATAGTCAGCCTTGCCATTGAAAAACTTTGTACATAAGTCCCGCATCATCACTTCTTCATCGGCGGCAATGACCAAAACGGGTTTATTGCCAGTTTTGGCAATATGGGTTGCATGGCTGTTATTTAAACCCGCATCAATCGAAACCCCTAAAAACGCTAACGGTGCGCAGATTTTTTCGCGGATTTCAGCCGAGTGCTCTCCGATGCCAGCGGTGAATACTAGTGCATCTACTCCACCTGCTTTAGCCGCTAATGCACCGATAGCGCCGCGTACTTGCTGGCAGAAATACTCAACCGCAAATTTTGCAGCTGTAGATTGGCTTGCTAGTAAATCCTGCATATCACCGCTTTCACCTTCAGACAGTGCCAGTAGTCCCATTTGGTGAAATACCATGTCAGCTAATTGTTCAGGGTTGTAACGTTTTGCCAGTGCCAGCATTATGCCTGGGTCTAGGTCACCACTGCGTGTGCCCATTACAATACCGCCAGCCGGGGTGTAGCCCATAGTGGTATCGATAGATTTAAGATTTTCCATCAGACATAAACTGGCACCGCTGCCCAAGTGCGCTACGATGACTTTCTTGTAGGCAGTTTCACCAATAATACCCGGTAGTGTTTTAGCGATGTAAGCATAGTTGAGACCATGAAAACCAAATTTATGCATACCCAGTTCTTTGGCAATGGGTAGGCGCCTAGCAATTGCCGGCATGGTTGCATGAAAAGCTGTATCAAAACATGCAATCTGTGGCACATCAAACAGCTTGCGGCATATCTCCACGCCAAGCAAATTACTCGGTAGATGTAGCGGTGCCAGATGCGTTAGGTTGTTGAGTCTAAGGTGTTCGCTATCATCGATTAATCTTGCCGCATCAGCAACCTCACCGCCATGCACAAAACGGTGGGCGACTAGCGAAGGTTTATCAGCACATAAATCGCTCCGCAGTTTGTTAAATGCATTTTGCAAACTGTGCGATTTGTCATCACTAAGGTGCGGGTAATGAAAGTTTCGCCTCTGGCCATTATTCAGGAACAAGCTGGCTTTCAGGCTCGATGAGCCGCAATTGATAGTGAGGACGCTCAATATGGCCATGTCCAATCGCCAGCTTCGGGTAAATCCACGCCATGTTCATAGGCATATTGGCAGCATTCAATCTGCTTGTTACGCATTTGTTCTTTTACATGCGCACCCGCCACATGCAAGGCAGGAATATGGTCAATGACGCTCATTACCAAGCTGTAGCGGTCAATTTCGTTTTGAATGGCTAATTCCAGCGGCGTGTTGATGCTGCCTTTTTCTTTGTAGCCACGCACGTGCAGATTGCCGTGGTTTTTGCGCCTGTAAGTCATGCGGTGAATTAACCATGGATAACCGTGGAAATTAAAAATGACTGGTTTATCTAGGGTAAATAAACTATCAAAATCATCGTCAGACAAGCCATGCGGATGCACACAAGATGGCGTTAATTTATACAAATCCACCACGTTGATAAAGCGTACTTTCAGTAGCGGAAAATGTTCGCGCAGTAATACCGTTGCCGCCAGCGCTTCTTTGGTGGGAATGTCACCAGCGCAGGCCATCACCACGTCAGGCTCAGCGTTACCGTCGTTGCTCGCCCACTCCCAAATACCCAAACCTTTAGTGCAGTGTTTAACCGCGGCATCCATGTCCAAATATTGCAAATGTTTTTGTTTATCCGCCACAATCACATTGATGTAGTCGGTGCTTTTCAGGCAATGGTCGGCAATAGACAATAAGCAGTTTACATCGGGTGGCAGATAGATACGCGTGACTTCCGGGCTTTTATTCACCACCACATCCAAAAAACCTGGGTCTTGGTGAGTAAAGCCGTTGTGATCCTGCCGCCACACAGTGGAGGTAATCAGCAGATTAAGCGATGAAATCGGTGCGCGCCATGGCACAGCTTTGCTCATGGCTAACCATTTGGCGTGCTGGTTGAACATAGAGTCAATCACATGCACAAAAGCTTCATAAGTGGAGAAAAATCCATGTCGCCCGGTGAGCAGGTAGCCTTCTAGCCAGCCTTCCAAAGTGTGTTCGGACAGCATTTCCATCACGCGACCATCGGGCGACAATTCACCGCCGTCTGCATCTTCTGGCAAATAATCAGCCAGCCAGGTTTTTTTGCTTACTTCATACACGCTATCTAGCTTGTTGGACGTGTTCTCATCTGGGCCAAACACACGGAAGTTATGCATATTGTTTTGCATGATGTCGCGTAAAAACTCACCCAAGGCATGTGTGTTGCCGGCACTAATTTTGCCGGGAGAAGGCAATTTAGCAGCGTAATTACGATAATCCGGTATGCGTAGTTCTTTGCGAATTAACCCACCATTTGCAATGGGATTGGCGCTCATACGACGTGTGCCCTGCGGTGCCAGCGCTTTTAAATCTGCACGTAACTTTCCAGTGTCATCAAACAACTCTTCAGGTTGATAACTACGCAACCATGCTTCTAGTTGCGCCAGATGTTGTGGGTTGCCAATGACATTGCCCAGCGGCACTTGATGCGCACGCCAAAAGCCTTCTACTTTGCGGCCATCTACTTGTTTAGGGCCGGTCCAGCCTTTGGGCGAGCGTAAAATAATCATCGGCCAGCGCGGGCGCATAGGCTTGCCGCTAGTGCGCGCCTCTTGCTGCAAGCGGCGAATTTCCAACACGCATCGCTCCATGGTTTCCGCCATTTTGGCATGCATCTGCATCGGGTCGTCACCCTCTACAAAGTGTGGTGTCCAGCCGTAGCCTTGGAACAGCTGCTCCAGCTCTTGATGCGCGATGCGCGACAGCAGTGTTGGGTTATTGATTTTGTAACCGTTGAGATGCAGCACCGGCAACACTGCACCATCGCGGATTGGGTTTAAAAACTTGTTGGAATGCCACGAGGTTGCCAAGGGGCCGGTTTCAGATTCACCATCGCCCACCATCACCGTCACCAATAAGTCAGGGTTATCATAAGCGGCACCAAATGCATGTGAGACGCTGTAACCTAATTCACCGCCTTCATGGATAGAGCCTGGCATCTCTGGTGTGCAGTGGCTGCCAATGCCGCCGGGGAATGAAAACTCTTTAAAAAAGTTGCGCATACCCGCTTCGTCTTCACCTTTGTTTGGGTAAACTTCGCTGTAAGTGCCTTCAAGATAAATGGGTGCCAGCATGCCGGGTGCACCGTGGCCGGGGCCAGCTAGAAAGATCGCATTCAGATCATATTTGTTGATAAGGCGATTCAGGTGCACATAAGTAAAAGCCAAGCCAGGGCTAGCGCCCCAGTGTCCAAGCAAACGTTTTTTAATATGCGCTTCGCTCAACGGCTGTTTTAGTAATGGATTGTCGCGCAGGTAAATCATTCCCGCAGCAAGATAGCAACAGGCGCGCCAATAGGCGTTGATATTTTCGAGCGCTGACGGCGACAGTTTGCTCACTTCTGCATTCATGATGACAATCTCCGGATTTACTTCAGTGTTATAAACAGTTAGGTTTACTTTACACGCAGCGACACTAGCATCAGTTGATTAAAGTCATATTACATGGTGTTTAGGTGCTAGCTATAGTTGCTTGGTTGTTTGAGAAAAACTGGGCTGATATCCACGCTGCCGCTAGCGTGGCCTAATAAAATCTGACCATCTTGAATAGTGCCGCTAATTTCCATGCCGCGCGCAGCAATATCTGCAATTTCTTGCGTATCAGCTAAATTAATTACGGTGAGATTGTGCAGTTTCAGCAGTGCCTTACTATTGTTGTCCCACCACATGTCTGCCACGCGGCCACCATAAAGCACCACCACGACTTGCGCTGAACGTCCGCAGGCTTTGCGCACTTCACGTTCATCCGGCAAGCCTACGTCTATCCATAATTGAATCGCGCCAGTTAAATCTTTTTGCCATAAATCCGGCTCTTCATCATCGCTCAAGCCTTTGCCAAAAGTTAAACTTTCATTCGCGTAAAGCATGAAGGCAATCAGGCGTACCATGAGGCGCTCGTCTGTTTCTGACGGGTGGCGTGCCAAAGTTAAATTATGATTGGCGTAATAATGCCGATCCATGTCCGCGATTTGCAGGTCGATTTTGTAGATAGTGGATTTGATAGCCATGCGTTTGAAATTAAGTCTGTAAATTTGCTTAATGCATTATACGCATAAGCATGCCCGCGCTAACTGGTTTGCGGTGCTTTCTGTTAAGCTTTCATTCTTTCAAATTAGTAAAGTTTCATCATGGCTCAATATGTAATGTCCATGCTCCGCGTGAGCAAAATTGTTCCTCCTAAAAAACAGATTATTAAAGATATTTCGCTGTCGTTTTTCCCCGGTGCCAAAATTGGCTTGCTAGGTTTGAATGGCTCGGGTAAATCTACGGTGCTGCGTATCATGGCTGGTGTAGATAAAGAGTTTGAGGGCGAGGTGCAGTGGCAACCCAATATTTCTATCGGCTATTTGCCGCAAGAGCCGCAGCTAGACGCAGAAAAAACCGTGCGTGAAGAAGTGGAATCTGGCATGGGTGAAGTGATGCAAGCTAAGCAAAAACTCGAAGAAGTGTATGCGGCTTATGCTGACCCAGATGCAGATTTCGACAAACTGGCGGAAGAACAAGCTAAATATGAAAACATTATTGCTGCCAGCGGATCTGACGTGGAACACCAATTGGAAATTGCAGCAGATGCCCTGCGCCTGCCGGCTTGGGATGCAAAAATTGGCCCATTGTCAGGTGGTGAAAAGCGCCGCGTGGCTTTGTGTAAACTGCTGCTTTCCAAACCG
>NCHI01000105.1 GCA_002281815.1 Methylotenera sp. 24-45-7 | reverse complement strand
AAAATACCATTTGGAGCAAATATGAAAGTTTATTACGACAAAGACGCAGACCTTGGCTTAATCAAAGGCAAACAAGTAACCATCGTTGGTTACGGTTCACAAGGTCACGCGCATGCGGCCAACTTAAAAGATAGCGGCGTTAACGTCACTATCGGTTTACGCAAAGGCGGTAGTTCATGGGCTAAAGCTGTTGCAGCTGGCCATAATGTATTGGAAATCGCAGCAGCAACAAAACAAGCTGACGTAGTCATGTTGTTGTTGCCTGACGAAACCATGCCGGAAATTTTCCACGCTGAAGTAGCTGCAAACCTGAAACAAGGTGCAGCGTTAGCATTTGCGCACGGCTTCAACATTCACTACAACCAAATCACACCCCGTGCTGATTTAGACGTCATCATGATTGCGCCTAAAGGCCCAGGCCACACTGTGCGTTCTGAATACTTAAAAGGCGGCGGCGTACCATCACTTATCGCGGTTTACCAAGATAAGTCAGGTAAGGCTAAAGACATCGCATTGTCATACGCAGCAGCTAATGGCGGCACTAAAGGTGGCGTGATTGAAACTGATTTCCGTGAAGAAACAGAAACTGACTTGTTCGGCGAACAAGCTGTTTTATGTGGTGGCGCGGTTGAGCTGGTTAAAGCTGGCTTTGAAACATTAGTTGACGCTGGCTACGCACCTGAAATGGCATACTTTGAATGCTTGCACGAATTAAAACTGATTGTAGATTTGATGTACGAAGGTGGCATTGCCAACATGAACTACTCAATCTCAAACAACGCTGAATATGGCGAATACGTAACGGGTCCTAAAGTGATTAACGATGAATCACGTTACGCAATGCAAGAGTGCTTAGCTAACATCCAAAACGGTGAATACGCGAAACGCTTCATTCTGGAAGGTCGTACTAACTACCCAGAAATGACTGCACGTCGTCGTTTGAACGCAGCCCACCCAATTGAACAAGTTGGCGGTCAATTGCGCTCAATGATGCCTTGGATTGCTAAAAATAAGTTAGTAGATCAATCGAAAAATTGATCGAAACTTAAAAGTTCAGTCAAAGAATTGATCGAAACTTAAAAGTTCAGTCTAAAAACTAAGCTTGGCGTAATGCAAAGTTTAGTAACGAAAAAGGCGACATCACTGATGTCGCCTTTTTTATCGCTTATCGCAAATTTAGATATAAACCACACACTAATTTTTGTACTATATGGATGTATTTAATATTGAAGAATAACCCAGAAGCGCCTCAACAATGAGAAAAACAGCGGTACACTTTTCATACAATTTAGCACTGCTATTTACCTTGCCTGTGGCTTTTATAGTTGCGTATGTATGGCTGTACTTCAATCCTTCTATTGTCATTTACCAGCACTTAAGTGCCATCGCATTACTTGTTTTTTCTATTTTATCCATCAAGTTACTCATCCATCACTATTTTAACCATCAAAAACTTGTGCTGTTTGTAGGCACCGTTTTATATAGCAGTTTTATTTTCACCTTACTTGTCTATTACGCATTGGTGTTTATCAGCCTTAGCACTTGGAGTAAGGTGATTACCAAAGAATTCATCACTTCTTATCTAGCGCAGATTGACTTCCTTTTGGAAGCGCTAGACATTTCCTACTATCTGGTTATTGTATTAGCAGTAGTGATATACAGCTGCATTGCGCTTGGCTGTTACTTTTTCCTGAAAAAGTTTCACTGGCTGCCTGAAAGGCATCCTAAAAGCACCTGGTTAATTGGGCCTCTTATCGCCTGCGTTTGCCTGCTTTTTAGTGTTTATAGCTATGTTTATCTAACAACTGGTGATGGCTACAGCCAAGAGCCATTAAAACTTACTTTTCTATCAGGAAAAACAAAATCAAATCTAAAGCACGATGCCAAACTTGATTACTCATCAAATCAGCAGCTAAATCGTTTAGAAGATCAGGCTCGTCAAAACTATCATGCAACAACATCTGCAAAAAAACGTAATTTAATTGTACTGGTGGTTGATGGCTTAAGGCCTGACCATCTCGGCGTTTATGGCTATCAAAAAGACACTTCTCCGTTTTTAGATCAACTGAGCAGGCACACTTCTGCACATAAGTTTACCAATGTTCGCTCTGTCTGCGGCGAAACCACCTGCGCGCATGCCGGCTTCATGGCTTCACGTTTTGTACAAGACTTGCCAGACAATTTATTCACACTGCAAGAAGCGCTTAAGCACAACGGTTATCGCACTCAATTTATCATCAGTGGCGACCACATTAATTTTTATAACATCCGAGATGTATATGGTGAAGTAGATGACTATTACGATGGATCAATGGCAAAAGGTTATTATTTCAATGACGACGCTATCACCATCAACAAAACCAAAACTTTGCCTGACTGGGATGGCACACCGACTATGATTCATTACCATCTACTGTCAGCGCACATGATGGGGAAAAAATATCCTGAGTACCAGAAATTCAAACCATATAAAAGCTACACTGGCACTAGCAAAGGACAAGCAAAAGTCGAATACGATAATTTCTATGACAATGGCGTATTGCAAGTAGATGCAGTGATAAAAGATCTGCTGGCACTGTTGAAGGAAAAGAAATATTTAGATAACGCACTGGTAGTCATTACCGCTGATCATGGCGAAGCGCTGGGGGAACACGGCGTATTCACTCATACCAATAACGTGATAGAAGAAATACTCAGCATTCCGCTATTGATGATGTCTTACGGCTACGAATCCAAGCTGCCCGCCAATTACGATGGGTTTATGTCACTAATCGATTTAGCTCCCACAATTCTAGATGAACTAGGACTAAACATTCCAACCACTTGGGCAGGCAGCTCTATATATTCAGCAAAGACCAGGCCATTCACCTATTTTGAAATGTCTGCTCATAAAGGTGTTTATGACCATCGCCACAAAAACACCTTATGGAAATACTGGAGAAATTTCAACACCGGGGAAGAGTTCGTATTTAATATTACGCAAGACCCACAAGAAAATAATAATCTGATTTGGCGCACCCCTAAAAAACTCTTGCATGAGTGGCGCACCGCCATTCAAATCAGTAAACCATCATGACCGTTTCCTACCAAAATGATTACCTGACTGAATAAAACAATGATAAAAAAATTAAGCTGTTTTGCGGGCGACATAAAAGTTAAACCACACGAATTCATCAAAAATGCAGCTGCAACTTTTCAGCTACTACTACTCGCAGCTATCGCATTCTTGCTCGTACTTGATTGCGAGCGCGAAGTGCTACTTTTAGCAAAACTGAACATGGCTTATGTCGGTTTATTATTTTTTGTGCGTAGCCTTCAATCACAACAAAAAATCTTCACTACACCTTCAATCATATTGCTCTCGCTAGCGCTGATTGGCGCTGACCTTCTGACTGTTGCGCATTACGAACGTTTATATATCAACGTGGCCATTGTGCTGGCTTATATACTGCTGAAGATTATACGGCCTGAAACTCGCAAAGATGCTTATCAGCTCGGATCTATAATCGGGTTTGTTAGCATATTTACCTTGCTACACTTAATCGCAGTGGAATGTTTATGTTTAAGTGACTATATCTGGCATGCATGGTATGCCACATTTATTACTCTCAATATTTGGCTACTTACCAAACACAATATTCATGTTTTAAAAACCTTAGCGCCCAAAATCACACTGACTTTATTGTTTGTATATACGTTTTTGGTCGCGCAAATGCCCATCAAGACGATACCGGCTGCATTTAAAATATTTGAGTTCAAGATAGACTACAACAGCACCTTCAGCACATTTAATATTGCCATATATGCTTCACTGGCATTGGTGATTGCTGTTTACTATTTCTTTCGAGCGTCAAAAGTACTAGAGCTCGCACTAGTGATCATTATCATCATACTTTCTCACCACATCCTCGCCACATCGTGGCTACCAGTCTGGCTAGGATTAGCTGTAGGCTTAGTTTTATCGCTGCTGTTAATGAAAAATAAAAAACCTGTTTTTATAGCGTTAGCTATCCTGATACTGCAAGCCGATTTATACACCATCAAGACCGCGCCTCATGGTGAGCAATTAAACGAATTGACACGTCATGTTATAAAAGAAGAACGCACAGCCATCTGGAGCGATGCTTGGGAAATGCAAAAAGCGAGCCCTGTAAAAAACTGGATTTATGGTCATGGGCAGAATGAGTTCCTGATAGACTTTCAATCCTATTCTAGATATCACAAACAAAACACAAACTTCACATCACCTCATAACAGCGTATTGGATGTGTTATATGCCAGTGGCCTGTTAGGGTTGACGCTGTTGCTTTGTGCGTGTTTTTATACATATTTCTTTCTCATAAAACTAGTGTGTTCCGATGAAAAAAATAAAGCTTTAGGCAACGCAATACTCATTGCTTTAACAACCATGCTAATATCGAATGGATTAAATTACGGCTTTTTAAGATTAATTAGTATCTTTCCACTAGCGTTTATCTATGGTTCCATTATCTACATCTATCAAAATAAAATTCAAATACAGAATATTCAACACACACCATGAACAATAAGTTAAAAGTTTTAATGCAATATTTAATCCCGAAACAATTAATTACCGTCATAGCGGGAAAATTAGCACACCTAGAAGGTGGTGAAAAAACAACTAGGGTAATCAATTGGTTTGTCAAACGCTATCAAGTAAATATGAGCGAAGCGGAAAACCCAGACATCGCTAGCTATAAAACATTTAACCAATTTTTCACTCGCCCGTTACGCAGCGGCGCGAGACCTATTGCAGATGCAGCGTTTATTTGCCCGGTGGATGGTGCAATTAGTCAATTTGGCAATATTGAGAAAGATCAAATCTTTCAGGCGAAAGGCCACCAATATTCCACGGCTGCTTTGATGGGCGGCGATAAAAAAGCAGCTTTACAATATCTAAATGGAAGCTTTGCCTGCTTATATTTAAGCCCTAAAGATTACCATCGCATTCATATGCCATGCGACGGGAAACTGGAAAAAATGACTTATGTACCTGGTGATTTATTTTCAGTAAATCCGGTTACAGCGCAAGGCGTGCCAGGTTTGTTCGCACGTAACGAGCGCGTAGTATGTGAATTCAGCTCAGAGCATCATGGCAACTTTGTGATGGTACTGGTAGGCGCCACTATCGTTGGCAGCATCGCTACCGTATGGCATGATGAAAATAATGGCATCATCAATCCACCACGCCGCGGTCATATACAAGTTTGGAAATATTCAGATCAGAACATTGTGCTGAAACAAAACGCAGAAATGGGGCGTTTTTTATTAGGGTCAACCGTGGTGATGTTATTTGAAAAAGATAAAATCGCTTTTAATCCACAATGGTCTGCTGGCAAAGCAATTCAATTAGGTGAAATGATGGGTAATGCATTAGCTTAAAAACAAGCAAGTAACTTATGCAGCAAAATCAAAAGGGGCTTAACAGCCCCTTGGTTATTTAACTTTCTGATGTGCAGCTTTTTGGTGTAAATGTGGCGCCAACTCGTTCAAGGCTGATTCGTACACCGCGCGTTTAAACTCAATGACATCTTCCAACGGTACCCAATAATCACTCCAGCGCCAAGCATCAAACTCCGGATGACTCGTTGCACGCAAAGCTACGTCCGTGTCTTTTCCTAATAAGCGTAATAAATACCAAATTTGCTTTTGCCCGCGATAACTTCCGCGCCATTCACGTTTAATCCAACTGGTGGGCACTTCATAGCGT
>NCHI01000104.1:5321-11067 GCA_002281815.1 Methylotenera sp. 24-45-7 | reverse complement strand
CATATCACGCTGGCAGGCTCTAGCCCAGCAAGTGCGGCTAAATCACAACCAGCTTCGGTATGGCCTGCACGAATTAATACGCCGCCATCCATAGCCGCTAACGGAAAAATATGACCAGGGCTAACAATGTCTTTAGGTTTGGCGTGTTTTGCAACTGCGGCTTGCACTGTGCGCGCGCGGTCAGCCGCTGAAATGCCAGTGGTGACGCCTTCGGCGGCTTCAATGGAAACGGTGAAGTTCGTTCCCATGCGCGCACCGTTTTTTTGTACCATTTTGGTTAAATTCAGCTGTTTACAACGCGCTTCGGTGAGTGTTAAGCAAATTAAACCACGGCCATGTTTGGCCATAAAGTTAATGTGTTCGGGTGTGGCAAACTCTGCGGCCACAACTAAGTCACCTTCATTTTCACGGTGTTCGTCGTCTACCAGCACGACCATGCGGCCATTTTGGATTTCTTGAATGATTTCTTTAGCGGGGCTAATGTAATTAGTCATGATTATTTTGCCCTTTGCCTTCTAATTCCCATAAGCTCATGCGCTCTACATAGCGTGCGATTTGGTCTACTTCAAGATTTACCTGATGACCAACGCCGAGCAGTTTAAGCATGGTTTTTTCTAATGTGTGCGGGATTAAATTCATGCTGAACACATCATGCGCAACACTGTTCACGGTTAAGCTTACGCCATTCACACAAATAGAGCCTTTGACTGCAATGTATTTTGAAATGGCATGAGGCGCTCGAATCTCCAGTCGCCAGCAATCGCCCAATTGTTCAAATGTCACCACTTCGCCCACGCCATCGACATGGCCGCTCACTAAGTGGCCACCTAGTCTGTCGCTGAGTCGCAAGGCTTTTTCCAGATTGACTGGCTGCAATTTATCTAAACCCACAGTGACCGACAAAGTTTCATGCGACACATGCGCTTTAAAGTGCGCTGAATCAAATTGGACCACAGTCAGGCATACACCATTGACGGCGATGCTGTCACCCAATTGCACATCATGCATATCCAAGCCACGCGTATCTATCACAAGCTGTATATCTTGACCGACTGGTGTGGCTTGTGAAATTGCACCGACGGATTGAATGATTCCTGTAAACATAAGCCGAATTTTAGCAGATAACACTGGCTTACAATTAGAAGCCTGCTAAAATCCGAGGTATGAAATTTCTACCCTATGAGCTGTTTGTTGGATGGCGCTATACGCGCGCCAAACGCAAAAATCATTTCATCTCGTTTATCTCACTAACCAGCATGGTGGGTATAGCCTTGGGCGTTGCTGCGTTGATAGTGGTGTTATCTGTGATGAATGGCTTTCAGAAGGAGCTGCGTACCCGCATTTTGGGTGTTGCGTCACATTTGGAAATCACCGGCAGCAATAACCAGCTTGCCGATTGGCAAAATATTGCAGAATTTACCAGCAAAACCAAACGCGTGATTGCGAGTGCGCCATATATCACTGCACAGGGCATGTTAAGTTACAGTCAAGGGGTGCAGGGTGCAATTATTCGTGGCATCGTACCCGCGGCTGAAGATAAAGTGGCTGACTTAGGCAAGCATATGCAAGCAGGCAGTTTAAGTGATTTGCGTGCAGGAGAGTTTGGCATTATTTTAGGCACAGATTTGGCCTATGCATTGGGCGCGCAAATTGGCGACAAAGTCGTTGTAATGGCGCCGCAAGGGCAGTTTACCCCTACTGGTGTAGTGCCAAGGTTAAAGCAGTTCACCTTAGTGGGATTATTTCAAATAGGCATGTATGAATATGATGCTGGCTTGGCATTGATACACATGGATGATGCCGCCAAGCTCTATCGCATGGGAGCCAATGTTTCAGGCGTGCGCCTAAAGCTCAATGATTTGTTTGAAGCTCCAGCGATGTCTGCCACCATCACCGATCAGTTGAATCGCCGGTTAAATCCTTTTGGTAATTATTTCGTCACCGATTGGACGCAACAACATGCCAATTTCTTTCGTGCAGTGCAAATGGAAAAGCGCGTGATGTTTATTATTCTGACTTTAATTGTGGCGGTTGCTGCATTTAATATTGTGTCTACCTTGGTGATGGCGGTGACAGATAAACGTGCCGACATTGCGATTATGCGTACCTTTGGCGCCAGCCCGGCTAGCATTATGAAAATTTTTATCATACAAGGTGCTTTTATTGGTGTGATTGGCACCTTGCTTGGCGCGGTGTTTGGTGTTTTACTGGCCTTGAATATCGAGACCATCGTGCCGTTAATTGAAAGCGCATTTCAAGTGCAGTTTTTGGCAAAAGATGTGTATTACATCAGTGACTTGCCATCTGATTTAGTGTGGTCTGATGTAGTGACCATCGTTTCCGTATCATTTGTATTAAGTCTGCTTGCCACTATTTATCCAAGTTACAAGGCGAGCAGAATCAATCCGGCAGAGGCGTTGCGTTATGAGTAATACACCGCTATCTATATTGTCTTGTCGTGATTTGCATAAAACTTATCACGGACTGGAAGTTGCAGTACTCAACGGCATTTATCTCAATGTATTGGCTGGTGAACAGGTTGCCATTGTCGGTGCGTCAGGATCTGGCAAGAGCACTTTGCTACATTTGCTGGGCGGTTTGGATGTGCCTAGTCAAGGCGATGTAAGTATTTTAGACAAAAATCTCGCGCAATTAAGCGAGGCGCAAAAAGGTGATTTGCGCAATCAATCATTGGGCTTTGTGTATCAGTTTCATCATTTGTTGCCAGAGTTCACCGCGCTGGAAAATGTAGCGATGCCCTTGTTAATCAGGCGTATGGCGAGAGAGCAGGCGCTTACATTAGCGAGTGAAATGTTGGCAAAAGTTGGCTTGGCGCATAGGTTGGAGCATATGCCGGGTGAGTTGTCTGGTGGTGAGCGGCAGCGTGCGGCGTTAGCTCGTGCTATGGTGACGCAGCCGCAATGTATTCTGGCAGATGAGCCTACTGGTAATTTAGATAGACATACCGCGCATGCGGTGTTTGATTTGCTGTTAGAAATGAATCAGCAGCAAAATGTAAGTCTGATTGTGGTTAGTCACGATATCGAACTTGCTGCAAAAATGCAGCGTCAATACAAATTGGTTGATGGGAAACTACAACCAGTTTAGCGCATGATACGCATTGCATTGGCTTTTGTTTTGGGCGTGTTTTGCCTACAACAGCAGCCAGTGTTGCCCAGTCTTTACTGGTCGATTCTAGCTTTTGCCAGTTTAGCGCTGGCCTTGTTTTCAGCTCACCTTCCCACCTCGATAAGCAAACTGTTAAAGCCAGCGTTGGTCATTGGCAGCAGTTTTCTGGTTGGCTTTTTTTGGGCGGCAACTTTGGCGCATGTCAGAATTTCTGATGCATTGCCGCCTAATCTACAAAATAGCCCCATAACCATGATTGGTGTGGTTGCGAGCCCGATAGAGCGCATGGAGCACGGGGAACGCTTTCAGTTTGATGTAGAGCAGGTGCTCACTCACGATGCGCAACACAATCATGTGCAAACAAGTTTAAATTTAAAAGTTCCACAACATATTTCACTCAGTTATTACCCCACACGAGGCTGGACTGAAGCGCCGCCAACTATTTCTGCAACAGATAGCAAGTTTGGAGTAGGTGAACGCTGGCAAATTACTGCAAAATTAAAGCGCCCGCATGGCACACAAAATCCGTATGGCTTTGATTTTGAAGCTTGGGCATTAGCCGAGAACATACGCGCAACTGGCACTATCAGGGCCAAAGCTGATCATCAAATGCTACAAACTTTTGTTTGGCAGCCCAAATACATGGTCGAGTATTTGCGTAGCTTGATTAAGCATCGTATCGCTGAAGTGCTCAAAGGTAAACCTTATAGCGGTGTTATTCAGGCGTTAGTGATGGGTGATGATGCCCAAATAGCGGTGGCTGATTGGCAATTATTTTTAAGCACCGGCACCACGCATTTGATGAGCATATCCGGCTTGCATATCACTATGTTGTCCGGTTTGGCATTTGCACTTAGCTCCTTATTGTGGAGGCGCTACCCACGGCTTGTGATGTGCCTGCCAACGCGCAAAGCGGCTACATTGTTTGGTGTAGTTGTGGCTTATATATATGTTTTGCTGGCAGGGTTTGCAGTACCCGCACAGCGCACTTTATATATGTTGCTGGTGTTTGCGTTGGCATTATGGTCGGGGCGGCACATACTCATTTCTCAGGTGTTGGCAATAGCGTTGCTGGCTGTAGTGATTTTAGATCCCTGGGCAGTGATTTCTGCTGGGTTTTGGTTATCTTTTGCCGCGGTTGCTGTATTGGCTTATGCTTTTGCTGGCCGGATTGGCATCTCAGCTTGGCTTAAAGCCGCTATACAGTCGCAGTGGGCGGTGAGTATCGGTATGTTGCCGTTATTACTGTTTATGTTCCATCAGGCCTCGCTCATTTCACCGATTGCGAATGCATTTGCAATTCCGCTCATTAGTTTTGTAGTCACGCCGCTAGCATTGCTAGGTAGTTTTCTACCCATTGATGCTGTGCTTGAGCTGTCTTATTTTGCGCTAGAAGTTTGCATGTATTTGCTCAACTGGCTTAATCAATTGCCTAGCGTGGTATGGCAGCAGCATGCACCGCCAGTTTGGACATTGCTGCCGGCAGTGCTAGGCATGGTTTGGTTGTTATTGCCCACAGGCTTTCCGCTACGATGTTTAGGATTGTTGGGTTTATTGCCTATGCTGCTAATTCTGCCGATACGCCCGGCACTAGGGGATATGAAAGTAGCCATTCTAGATGTTGGCCAAGGGTTAAGCGTCGTAGTGCAGACCAAAAACCATACCTTGTTATACGACGCAGGCCCTAAATATAGCGTGCAGTCGGATGCTGCTAAGCGGGTGATACTGCCATATTTGACCGGAGAAGGTGTGACCAAGCTTGATGGTTTTGTGGTGAGTCATCACGATACTGACCATGCTGGAGGTATGGACAGCATACTGTCGCAAATGCCCGTTGGCTGGATGAGCAGTTCTTTGCCGTTAGAAAAATTGCAGGCGACCCCTGCAATCCGGCATCAAAGATGTTTCGCAGGGCAAAGCTGGGATTGGGATGGTGTGCATTTTGCAATGTTGTATCCTGAACTTAACCAGTACCAACAGCAGGCAACCTCTGATAACAATCGTAGTTGTGTACTTAAAATCAGCAGCGCATCGGGTAGTTTGTTGCTGGCAGGAGATATTGAAAACATCGCAGAGCAACAGCTTGTTGCCAATCAAAATGATTCCCCTGATACATTTTCACTGCAAGCAAATGTGCTGGTAGCGCCGCATCACGGTAGTAAAACTTCTTCTAGCCATGCGTTTTTGGCTGCAACAGCGCCTGATTTAACAGTATTTACTACAGGCTATTTGAATCGGTTTCGCCATCCCAGACCGGAGGTTGAACAACGTTATCAGGCAGTTGGTAGTAAAACCTTACGCTCAGATTATGACGGCGCAATTGTGCTGACGTTTAATGCCGGCAATAAACCAGCAGTGTTAGAAAAAGACCTATATGAAGTGACGCGTTGGCGTAAACATTATCAGCGTTACTGGCATGACAATTACCCTTGATAGTAATAATTGGGAGTTAGCAAGCCGGTATTAAGCTTGCCCAAAAGCGGCTGACAAGATAAAGTATCGCAGGTATTTGTTTTGTCTAAGCCTCAACAAGTGGCTTGTGACAAATCTTGGGCAATTAAAGAATTTTTATTTAGTTTTTTTGAATTTAGGGAGTTCCACTGTGTGGCAAATTATT
>NCHI01000104.1:0-5306 GCA_002281815.1 Methylotenera sp. 24-45-7 | reverse complement strand
GCCGGTTGGCCTATTTGGCCGCTTATCATCGCATCAGTCGTTGCAGTAGCCATTATTGGCGAACGTATTTTTGCATTGCGTGAGAGCGTAGTAGCACCTGCCAACTTATTAGATGAAGTGCAAAAGTGGCTGGCAACAACTGGTGCGAATAAAGAGATGATAGCGCGTCTTGAACAAAATTCATTGTTGGGTCGTGTTTTTGCCACTGCGATTGCCAATTCAAAACACTCTCGCGATGTCACCAAAGAATCGATTGAAGAAACAGCACGTGCAGTTGCACATCAACTGGAAAAATATTTGGCAACATTAGGTACGATTGCTACCGTATCACCGTTATTAGGCTTGTTAGGTACGGTGATTGGTATGGTGGAGTTGTTTGGTGCGTTCACCGCAACTGGCCATGATGTTGCCCAATTTGCACGTGGTATTTCTGTAGCACTTTACAATACCGCCGCGGGTATTGTGGTGGCGGTGCCAGCCATGATTGCGTATCGATTTTTCCGCACTAAAGTAGATGCCATTTTGTTAGATATGGAACAGCAGGCGATTAAGCTGGTTGAAATTCTTCACGGCGAACGTTAATTAAAACATACTTATTTAATGCGTGATTAAGGAAATACCGAATGAATTTTCAACGTGGTAAAAGACACGAAGAGCTCGAAATCAACTTTATTCCGTTGATTGATGTGTTACTAGTGATCATCATCTTTTTGATTGTGAGTGCGTCTTTCTCGCGCACCAATGAGCTGCAAATTAATTTGCCTACCGCAACGGCAAATGCACCTCAGGATAAACCGGTGATGATAGAAGTGGGCGTGGATGCAACTGGTAAATATGTAGTCAACGGTAAAACACTGTCAGACAGCACCGTGGCAGTTATCAGTGCTGCGTTACAAGCTGCTGCAGCTGGCGGTAAAGAGCCTACCATTGTGATTAATGCCGATGCTAAAACCACACATCAATCTGTCATTAATGTCATGGAAGCGTCGCGTGTCGCAGGCTTTACCCATATCACATTTGCTACGCAGGCAAGTAGCGGCAACTAATCACCCACCTACGCTACTGTCTGAAATTATGCCCAGACCCTTCAAGTCTGGGCTGTGCCTTTGTGGCATCTATATTGCGGCAAATCCTATAAAAGACGATTTCTAAACTATGGCAAAAACCAGGCGCAACAGAGAAAAACTCCCCGAAATACACAATGCAAAAGAAATCTATTTGCGATTGTTCCGTTATGCTTGGAAGTACAAGTATGTTTTTATGACTAGTATTTTTGCGCTAGTGGTTTTGTCTGTCAGTAATACTGGTTTTTTAGCGTTAATTAAAGAAGTGACAGATGAGGGCTTTGTAAAAAAGTCTGCTGACAAAACCCTGTTGTTGCCATTGATGTTGTTTGGTCTAATGGTGATTAGAGGTGTCGCCGGTTTTCTATCGGTATATACCATGCGCGTTGTGGCAAGAAGGGTAGTCGAAGACTTTCGTAAAGAAATGTTCAGTAGACTCATGCTGCTGCCGGTGAGTTATTTTGACGCACGTTCTGCTGGCTCATTGGTTGCTAAATTTGGTTTTGACGTTGAACGTTTATCTACTGCCACTACGCGCTCATGGCTCAATGTGTTGCGTGATATTCTGACTGTCATCAGTCTTATCGGTTATATGTTGTATTTAGATTGGCGCCTGACACTCATCTTTGCAAGTATTCTGCCTTTTGTGGCGCTTTACATCAAAAAAGTAAGCCCTAAGCTAAAAGCTAGCGCAAAAAGTGTGCAATCTAGCGTAGGTGAAATGACCAAGACAGCCGAAGAGGCGATTGGCGGCCAACGTATTGTGAAAATTTTTGGCGCGCAAGATTTTGAATTCAACCGCTTTGCTGAAATTGTAGGCAACAACCGCCGCATAGAATTAAGACTGACTAGAATTTCAGGCTTAAGCAGCTTTGTAGTGGAGTTCTTTGCAGCACTTTCATTGGCGTTGATTGTTTATTACGCGATGACCAGTTTCTCCGTGGGTGAGTTTGCTGCTTTTGTGGGTGCGTTGCTCATGCTTATTTCACCGATTAAACACATTGCTGCTGCCAATGAAGACTTTCAAGTTGGTCTAGCTGCTGCGCAAAGTATTTTCGAAGTGATGGACGCTAGACCTGAACAAGATGACGGTCAATTAAAAATCAAGCGCGCTAAAGGCGAAATTGAATTTAAAAATGTAACCTTGCGATACGAAAGTGCGAGTGGCGTTGCGCTAGATAACCTCAGTTTCAATATTAAAGCTGGTGAAAAAGTCGCGCTGGTTGGCCGCTCTGGAGGCGGTAAAACTACCTTAGTAAACTTGTTACCGCGCTTTTATGAGTTACAGCAAGGTGCAATTTTTCTAGATGGTGTTGATATTCGCAGCTTGGCATTGAGAAGCCTGCGTGAACAGTTTGCACTAGTGAGCCAAGATATTGTGCTATTCAATGACACCATATTTAATAACATTGCTTA
Source organism: Methylotenera sp. 24-45-7 (assembly GCA_002281815.1). Taxonomy (GTDB): domain Bacteria; phylum Pseudomonadota; class Gammaproteobacteria; order Burkholderiales; family Methylophilaceae; genus Methylotenera. The sequence goes on along the minus strand of NCHI01000104.1, from coordinate 2,826 downwards.
TGGTGTGCTCAGAAATTCAAGTGAAGCAGAAGTAATTGCCGCGGCAAAAGCTGCTCATGCTTGGGACTTTATACAACAACTACCTAATGGCTTGCAGAACGAAATTGGCGACCGAGGTGTGCGCTTGTCTGGCGGGCAACGCCAACGTATTGCAATTGCACGTGCCATATTAAAAAATGCACCTATTTTGCTACTTGATGAGGCGACTTCTGCATTGGATACTGAATCTGAACAGCATGTGCAAGCAGCGCTAGATACGCTCATGCAAAATCGTACCAGCATCGTGATTGCGCACCGCTTAAGTACCATTGAAAATGCTGACCGTATTATGGTGATGGACCACGGTAAAATCTTAGAAATAGGTTCGCATGACGAGTTGATTAAGTTTGACGGTCATTATGCAAAGCTATATCAAAAGCAATTTAGTTAGAAAGTCGGAGCTAATGCATCGCTGGCTGCAAGAGCAATGGGCAATTTTTAGTTATTGGCATATGGTGCTACTGCCGATATCTTGGTTATTTGGCTTAATCACCAGTTTAAGAAGGTTTTTTTACAAAGTTCATTTATTAAAGAGCTATCGTTTAGCAGTTCCGGTCATTGTTGTTGGTAATATTAATGTCGGTGGCACTGGCAAGACGCCGCTTGTGATTTGGCTTGCAGAGCAATTGAAAATCGCAGGTTATAGCCCCGGTATTATTAGTAGAGGTTATGGCGGTATGGCTGGTGACGCCGTGCATGTGTCTGTTAGTCAAAATCCTGCATTGGTTGGTGATGAGCCAGTTTTGATTGCCAATCGAACACATTGCCCAGTTTTTGTTTCTCCTAATCGCATTCAGGCTGGCCAGAGTTTGTTACAGCAATTTCCTACATGCAACGTGATTATCAGTGACGATGGTTTGCAACACTATCGTATGCAACGTGATGTTGAAATTGTGGTCTATGACGCAACTATGGCTTTTGGTAATGGCGCATTATTGCCAGCTGGACCTTTGCGTGAAACACGGTCTAGATTGAGCACCGTAGATGTTGTCGTGAGTAATGGTCTCAGTGAATATGAGCCTATTGTAAAAAATGCATTTAGCATGCAACTCGTTGCAGACAGCTTTTACAATCTTAGCCAGCCCCTGCAAAAGGCTAGTGCAGCAGATTTTTCTGGCAAGAAAATATTTGCAATAGCTGGCATTGGTAATCCGCAACGGTTTTTTAATCAGCTTGAGCAGTTAGGCTTGCAGTTTGAGTCGCGTGCATTTATTGATCACTACCAGTACCAGCCTGAAGACTTTGCAGAAATTGATGCAGATATTGTATTAATGACTGAAAAAGACGCGGTTAAGTGCAAATGCTTTGCACGTGATAACTTTTGGGTGCTTCCAGTACATGCAATGTTTAAAGATAACTTAATGCCTACTATACTGAACAAATTAAACAAATAATTCGAGGTTAACTATGGATCCCAAACTGCTACAAATTTTAGTTTGCCCAATTACTAAAGGCCCACTTACTTATAATAAAGCTAGCAATGAGCTTATTTCAAAATCCGCCAGGCTTGCATATCCGATTAAAGATGGCATACCAGTGCTGCTTGAGGATGAAGCACGTAAGTTAAATGATGACGAAGAAATGGCTTAAGCAGTAATGGCCAGTACAAGTTTTTATGTGGTGATACCCGCGCGCTATGCAAGTACGCGTCTTCCTGGCAAGCCATTGCTAGATATCGCTGGTAAGCCAATGGTTGTGCATGTAGCAGATAAAGCAAAACAGAGTGGCGCTAGCAAAATTGTGGTCGCTACAGATGATGCACGTATTGAAGCGGTGGTTCAAGGCTACGGATACAGTGCTGTGCTCACGCGTCAAGATCATGTAAGTGGTACCGATAGAATTGCAGAAGTCGCTATCCGTGAGGCCTGGTCTGATGATGCGATTGTGGTCAATGTGCAAGGTGATGAGCCATTGATAGACCCTGCGCTGATTGTTGAGGTGGCGGAAACTTTAGCTAACAATAAAGAAGCTGTGATGGCAACAGCTTGTCATGTCCTGCACAGCAAAGCGGATTTCTTAAATCCCAATATAGTTAAAGTAGTGTTGGATAAAAATGGTAATGCACTATATTTTAGTCGTGCGCCGATTCCTTATCCTAGAGATGCATTCGCTACCAATGCAGATGTTCCTAAGGATATGCCTATATATAGGCATATTGGTTTATATGCCTACCGAACAAAGTTTCTCAAGCAATACGCACAAATACCTGCTGCTGCTATTGAGCAATTTGAGAGTTTGGAACAATTAAGAGTGTTATATCAAGGCTATAAAATTGCAGTAGCCATCTCTGAGCGTGCGCCTGCCGCAGGCGTAGATACCGAAGCTGATCTTGCATATGTGAGAAGCTTGCTCGCTTAAACCACAATCAAGTACTTTCTTTGATTAATAATATAGTAAAAATCTATCTAAGTGCTTGCGTGGTGACCGTAGGTTTGCTATAGTCTCACCTCTCGACGACAAGTACGTCGAGTCGGACGCGGGATGGAGCAGTCTGGCAGCTCGTCGGGCTCATAACCCGAAGGTCACAGGTTCAAATCCTGTTCCCGCAACCAATAAATCAAAGTGCGTAGCACTTTAGATTTTTGCAGTACCCGAAGTGGTGCAGCCAATGAATTTGTAGTAAAAATGATAGTCAAATTTAGTTCTGAATTATTTCAAAATTAGGATTGACGGTAATAAAAAGCGCTGTATAATGCGCACCTCGTTAACGCAAAGCGTGACGTGGTTTGAAGTAAAAGCTCTTTAACAAAATAACAACTGATAAGTGTGGGTGCTTGTGGAAGAGGC
>NCHI01000103.1 GCA_002281815.1 Methylotenera sp. 24-45-7 | reverse complement strand
GCAGTATTTGTGCCTCATTAAGCTTGTTGTCTTTATGCAACAGCATTGCTGCCGAAAAGGCCTCTGGAATAGAGATTCTTTGTTGTGCTTGAGGGTTGCTATCGACTGGATTGGCGGAGTTTTTTTGCATTTTTTTATAGGATTCTTTTAGGGTTGTATCATTTTTACAACATACACAACAAACGTTACAAAATATTACATTAATATAAACAAAAAATGTTACGAAATGTAAGTTTGTTGATTAAGATGCGAGTGTCTAGAAAAGTAATCTAAAAACATTAACAAATACATAACTAGTTTGATCAAAGGATCTATTCATGAATAAAAGCCATCGAGTCATTTGGAGCGCAGTGCGAAGCTGTTTTGTCGTCGCTAGCGAAACTGCCAAATCCAAGGGTAAACCATCGTCTACTAGAAAAGCCATAGCTGCTGCAGTTGCTGCACTTTTTATTGGGCCGGGTTTTGCTTCAGCTGTGCCTATTTGCGGCAATGAAACATCTATCAGCGGCGCAGTCGGCGCGCAATGTTACACAGATCAAAATGTAACAATTAACAGCACTGGCAGCATCAGTGTGCAAAGTGGCAACGCAGTTTATGTAGATGCAAATCCCTACACCAAAACATTTACTAATAACGGCAGTATTTCTGCAACAAGTCAAAAGTTTATTTTAACGGCGCTGTTTCTGGCAGCATTGTGAATAACGGTTCTGTGACAGTTAGTCCAGGCAGTGCTTATTACCAAACAGCTTTTTATATTGGTGGTGATCTTTCAGGTTCTTTCACCAACTCAAGCACTGGAACTATTAGTGTAGAGGGTAACAATAGTTACGCCTATAGTTATTATGGCGTTTACGTTGATGGCGCTATTACTAACACGGGAAGTTTAACCAACGCTGGTAGCATTGTTGTAACTGCGAACAATACCAGCTCTTCGGCTTACGCTTACGGCGTTTACGTGAATGGTAATTTAGACGGCACGCTAACTAACTCAGGCAGTATTGCAGTGTCGGCGATTGCTGATACCAGCTATGCTTATGCTTACGGTGTTTACATTAACGGTGACTTGAATGGCACACTTAGAAACACAGGCACAATTTCAGCTGATGCAACAAGCAGTTACAACTCAACTGTTGAGGCTTACGGCATTAACATCACAGGTAATCTTAACGGCGATTTAATTAACACAGGCACCATCACCGCAACGGCTTCCGTTACATCATCTTCATATAGTGCATACGCTTATGGCATTAATATAGCTGGTGACTTGGTGGGTAATTTAAGCAATTCAGGCACAATTTCCGCAACGGCTTCAGCGATTTCTTCTTCAGCCACTGCCTATGGCATTTATGTGGGTGGAAACCTCTCAGGTGCACTCACTAACTCAGGTACAATTTCAGCATTAGCTTCAACCACTTCTGATGATGTTGAGGCTTATGGTGTTTATATTGGAAATGATCTTTCTGGGTCACTTACAAACTCAGGCACAATTTCGGCTACTGCTACTACTACTGACGATACACCACAAGTCTATGGCGTATATGTGGGTAACGAGCTTTCAGGTTCACTTACAAACTCAGGTACGATTAGTGCGTTTGCGCAGACATATGGCTCATCAAGTGCTACCGCATACGGCGTCTACGTAAATAGTAATCTTACTGGTACGCTTACAAACTCAGGTACCATTAGCGCTGAAGCAAAAGTTTTCAGTAGCTCATATGCATATGCTTACGGTGTTTATGTAGGTGGAGACTTGGTTGGTAATTTAGTCAATACCAGCACTGGTACTATTACTGCAAAAGCAACTAATACTTCTAGTTACACTCCGTATGCTTATGGTGTTTATGTATCAAGCAATTTATCAGGCGTGTTAAACAATTCAGGCACCATTTCTGCTACTGCCATCGGCAATACTGATTACGCTTATGCTTATGGTGTTTATGTCGGTAATGAGCTCTCAGGCGAGCTGACCAACTCAGGCAGTATTACTGCAACCACAACTGTAAACACTAGTTCCTATGCATATGCCTATGGTGTATACGTGGGTGGAGACCTTTCAGGCGCATTGACCAATACTAGCACTGGTACCATTAGTGCGGTTGCAACCAATGTGACAAGTTATTCGCCTTATGCTTATGGTGTGAATATCGGTAGCAATTTGTCAGGTACTTTAAGCAATGCCGGCACTATTTCTGCTACTGCGAATGCGGATGGTACTTATGGTAGTGCTAGTGCTTATGGTATTTATGTTGGCAGTTCAATTTTAGGGACACTCACCAATACAGGCACCATTACTGCAACTGCTACCAGCATCAATACATCTGGCGGCACTGCTTATGCTTACGGCATTGAAACCGGCGGTATTGGTATTGATGGCGCCATTATTAACAGTGGCACAATTCGAGCAACCGCAAATGGCGGTGGTAGTTCTACTTATGGCTATGCTTCAGCTTATGGTATTGAAGTTAGTGGCACGGTAGATGGTGTCATCAATAACAGCGGCACAATTTCAGCGGTGGCTAACGGTGCACCGTCCGATAATTTCAGTGTGTATGGTTCTGCTTATGGTATTTATATTTCAGGTAGCGTGAGTGGTTCTGGTTCAATTATCAACAGCGGCACTATCAGCGCCACTGCTAATGCTCGTGGTACATCTTATCCTTACGCTTATGGCATCCTAATTGATAGTACTGTAGATGGCTCTATTACAAACAGTGGCTCAATTACAGCCACAGCAATTGGTGAAACGTCAGCATACGCTTATGGTGTTTATCTGAGTTCTAATCTGACTGGCACATTAACTAACACTGGCAACATTAGCGCTGTGGCCAATGCCCAGTCCGTTGATTATGCTTCAGCATACGGTGTTTATGTGAGCGGTGTACTTTCAGGTGACTTAATCAATTCAGGTACGATTAGCGGCACTGCAACCGGTGGTTTGAACTCTTATGCATCTGCATATGGTATTTATGCAAGCACGCTAGACGGCACTATCACCAATAGCGGCAACATTACCGCATCAGTGAATGGCGGTTCTGCCTCTAGCACTAATTATGCTTATGGCGTTATGGTAGGGAATTTGAATGGTACGCTTACTAACAGCGGCACTATTTCTGCTACTGCAGCTGAAAGCAATGACAATAATTACAACGCTTATTCGATCATTGCATATAGTGGTATTGGTAGTATTGATAACCAAGCTGGTGGTGTATTAGATGGTCAAGTAAGTGCAAGTGGTACAGTGAGTTTGAATAACGATGGCTTAATTAACACCAGATTAGGTGGTAGTTTTATCGGCGGTGATTTCACGCAAGGTGCTACCGGTGCACTAACGATTTCAGCGCTGGATGATGCTAACTACGGTAGTTTGTACGCAAATGGTGCAGTAACCCTGGCTGATGCTACAACGGTACGCGTGGTATTAGACCAAGCACACACATTAGCACCAGCGAGTGTGTTGGAAAACGTTATTGGAGCAGGCGGTGGTTTGACTATGACCACGGTAAATGTGCTGGATAACAGCTTGGGCTTAAACTTCACAGCTGCAGATGACTTAGCTGGTGGTGTTGATTTAACGGCAGTTGCAACAAACTTAACTACAGTTGCAGGCACTGTGTCGAGCTTGGGTCTTTCTTCAGCAGCAGGCTTAGGTGGTGTGCTAGATGGTTTGTTGGCTAACCCAGAAGCCCAGTCACCAGAGGTTGCTAACTTCTTGTACGCATTAGGTAGCGCAAGTTCAGGTCAAGAAGTGGTAAACAAGGTTGCAGACTTGTTGCCATTAATTAGCGGTAGCGTATCTAATTCAACGTTGAACACTCTAGGTATGATTAACTTGGCGGTGAATCAACGTCAGGATGTTAATTTAGGTGTTTCTTCAGGTGAGTTAGCGCTTACTGATAAACATTTCTGGTTGAAACCGTTCGGTAGCTGGGCAAATCAGGATAAGCGCGGCGGCACTACAGGCTACGACGCAAATTCATATGGTTTAGTATTTGGTGCTGATGGACAGCTGTCAGATGCAAATAACATTGGTTTAGCAGTCGCTTATGCACGTACTGACGTAGATGCTGATGGGTCAAGCCAAAAAGCTAACGTTGATAGTTATCAAGGTACATTGTACGGTAGCCATAAATTTAGTGATGTGACTAGCTTAAGTTATCAGTTTGATTTGGGTTACCACGACAACAAAGGTAGACGCAGCATTGCAGGTATTGGCTCAGCTAGGTCTGATTATGATAGCTGGAGTGCGCATGCGGGTGTGAGCTTGGCACATAGTTTTGCGTTAAATGAACTGACTACATTTACACCATCGATACGTGCTGATTACACCAGAATTCGCGGTGAAAGTTACAGCGAAAAAGGTGCAGGTGCTTTTAACCTGAATGTAGGTAGCGACAAAACCGAGCAGATGATTCTGGGTGCAGACGGTAAATTAGCCCATCGCTTATCTGACAAAGCCACAGCCTTTGCAAATCTGGGTGTAGGTTATGATGTGATTGGTGAAAGAGCAAGTATCACTTCATCATTTGCCGGTGTTCCAGGTGCAACATTCGTCACTAGAGGCATAGATCCTAGCCCATGGTTGATGCGTGGTGGTTTGGGTGTTGTTGGTCAAGCAACCGAAACATTGGAGTTAAGTTTGCGTTATGACTTTGAAGTGCGCAATGACTTTGATAACCAAACGGCTTCTGTAAAAGCACGCTGGGCATTCTAATAAAGTGAGTTAGCGTTAAAATTAAGCCACGGCATTATGTCGTGGCTTTTTTTATATCAACTGTTTTAATCATCTGGCGAGTTTGGTTTGTTTATGCCCATGTATCTATTTTTACTGGCAGTCTTGTTTTTATCGAGTTGCGTTGCAATACCAACTCAATCAGAGCGAGCTGCACATACAAAAAAATTGGCTAGCAATCACCGCTGGGTGGCTCAGGAGATTAAGACTGATGATTTTTTATTGCAAACTTATGTTCCGGAAAAATTACAGTCAGCAAAAGAGTTAACTGTTTATATTGAAGGCGATGGATTGGCATGGATTAACACATCTACGCCTTCGTTTAATCCTACGCCTATCAACGCACTGGCATTAAGCTTGGCACTTAGGGATGACAAGCCTGCCGTTTATCTGGCGCGGCCGTGTCAGTATGTTAACTTTGAACAATCGGCAAATTGCAATCAAAAGTATTGGACAAGTCATCGTTTTGCACCCGAAGTAATACATGCGACAAATCAGGCTATTGAGCAATTGAAATTAAAATTTAAGGCTGAAAAATTAATACTGGTAGGCTATTCCGGCGGCGCTGCAGTGGCGACAATTGTGTCTGCTCTGCGTAATGATGTCAGCTATTTAATTACGATTGCTGGCAATCTGGATCATCAAACTTGGACGCAAAAACATCAAATCAGCCCATTAACAAGTTCGCTTAATCCGGTAAGTTTTTCAGATAAACTGCAATCCATTCAACAAACACATTATGTGGGTGGCAAAGATCGCATTGTTCCCGAGGCTGTAGCACGCGCTTATGCTGCAAAATTTACCAATCAGGTGTCAAATTCGGTTGTAGTCATACCGGAGTTTGATCATGTTTGTTGTTGGGAAAAGTACTGGCCAACTTTAAAAAACTCTAAAATATATCATGATGAAAAATAAAAATATTCTCTGGCAAGACCCTCTGGTAAAAAGGGCAGAGCGCAATCAGCGCAATGGTCATAAAAGTGTGGTGCTTTGGCTCACAGGGTTCTCAGGCGCAGGAAAATCTACGCTAGCGCATGCAATT
>NCHI01000102.1 GCA_002281815.1 Methylotenera sp. 24-45-7 | reverse complement strand
TTCCCCTACTACTGCCAAGGTAGAACCGCTGCGCAAATTAATGCTGACATCGTCGAGTGCGCGAACCTGCGTAGCGCCAAATCCAAACCTGCCACTGCGCTGGGTGTAGGTTTTGACCAAATTTTTTGCAATTAAAATATCGTTAGTCATGCACTACCTCGTCTGCGATGGCTTGCAATTTTTCATCCGCAAGCCATGCGTAATCTATAGGCTTGAGTAGTTTTTGACCCGCAGCATCCGGCACACAATCCAACAGCGCTTTGGTATATGGGTGTTGTGGGTTTTCTAACACCTGCTGTTTAGTGCCAGACTCTACAATTTGCCCCCTGAACATGACCACCACATGATCTGCGATATCTGCCACCACGCCAAAGTCATGCGTAATAAATAGCATGCCCATATTCATGCGGGTTTTTAGGTCGTTAAGCAGCTTGAGTATTTGTGCCTGCACGGTCACATCCAACGCAGTCGTAGGCTCATCGGCAATCAGTAAGCTAGGCTCGCAGGCAATACTCATAGCGATCATCACACGCTGGCGCTGACCTCCAGACAGCTCATCCGGATAACTATTGGCTCTGGCAGGCGGAATACCCACCATCTCCAGCAAGCTATTAATCTTGGTTTTAAGGCGATCGCCCTTCAAACCCAGATGCGTAGTTAAGCTTTCACCAATTTGATAACCCACCGTTAATACCGGATTGAGCGAAGTCATGGGCTCTTGAAAAATCATGGCAATTTTATCGCCACGCAGTTTACGCAAGCTTTCTGCATCCAACTTAGTTAAATCAATCACACCTTTAGCAGGGTCGCTAAACAAAACCTTACCTGCGTTTAATTGTAACTGTTTAGACAGCAGCCCCATTACCGACAATGCCGTGAGGCTTTTACCGCTTCCCGATTCACCGACCACACAGGTAGTTTTACCAATTTCGATATTAAAACTGACATCATTCACCAATAAGCGCTCGGGCATTTTTTTAGGTGAGATGCTTAAATGCTCCAGCCTTAACAAAGGTGAAGCCTGCAATTGCGATTCAGTATTTATATTGACGGTCATGTTGAGCCTAAATTATGTAACCCTTACGTCATTCACAAGCAAACCTTACATATGGCTTGCCAAAATAATATCGATTGCCTGCTGCAAACTACACTGTACTTGTTCTGCTTTGCCGTCTGACTGCATGGGCTTGAGTGTCACCAATTGTTGATTCACTTCATCATCACCCAAAATCAAAGCATATCTGGCTTGGCTTCTGTCCGCTTTTTTCATCTGCGATTTGAAACTGCCACCGCCACTATGCAGTACTACTTGCACCTTGGCGTTGCGTAATTTCTCAGCCAACGAAAATGCTGCAGCCTCAGCCAACTCACCTACGTTAACCAAGTAAACATCGGGTGCATCAACAGCAGTCACCCCATACTCCTGCATCAACAAAAATACGCGCTCTAAGCCAATGCCAAAACCGCAGGCTGGCGTTGGATTGCCGCCTAAACGTTCCACCAGCGTATCGTAGCGACCACCGCCAGCGATCGTGCCTTGCGCGCCTAACTTGGTAGTGACCCACTCAAACACGGTACGATTGTAATAATCCAAACCACGCACTAACCTTGGGTTTACAGTGAAAGACACGCCTGCTTCAGTCAATCTGTTACACAGACCTTCAAAATGGCTGCGGGTTTCATCACCCAAACAATCTATTAGTTTAGGCGCAGCTTCACACATGGCCTGCATGCGTGGATTTTTGGTATCTAAAATGCGCAATGGGTTGGTATGCAGGCGGCGTTTGGCATCTTCATCAAGCAAATCTGCATGCTGCTCAAAGTAGGCAATCAACACATTGCGATACTGGGTTCGCTCGTGCGCGTCACCGATGCTATTAATTTGCAATGCTACATCTTCAATACCCAGTTCGCGCCAAAGCCTAGCTAGCATCACAATCTGCTCAGCGTCTACTTCAGGCGTATCAAAACCAAACGCCTCTACGCCAATTTGGTGAAACTGACGTTGACGGCCTTTTTGCACATTTTCATGCCTGAACATAGCGCCGCTATACCAAAGCCGTTGTGGGCCGTTGTAAGTCAGATTATGTTCCACAACGGCACGCACACAGCCTGCGGTACCTTCTGGGCGCAAAGTGAGCTTGTCGCCATTGAGCGCATCTTCCCAAGCGTACATTTCTTTTTCAACAATATCGGTATGCTCACCCACACTGCGCACAAACAGCTCAGTGGGCTCTACTAGCGGCATGCGAATATTTTTGTAACCGTATTGCGCCAAGACACGACGTGCCGCGTCTTCGAGCTTAAACCATAACGGCGTGGCCTCGGGCAAGATGTCGTAAAAGCCCTTGATGCTTTGAAATTTATTACTCATGAATTTTAATTGTTAACGATTAATTGACTGCTTGAATAGGGATGGTTTTACTGACTGGCTTCACATGTAGTTTACCGCCAGCGGCATAGTTTTTCTGCACATAACTTTCAACAATGGCTTGAAACTCCTGTGCGATATTATCGCCTTTGAGAGTGACGGTTTTTTCACCATCTACGAATACGGGCGCTACAGGGGTTTCGCCCGTACCCGGCAGGCTGATGCCGATATTGGCCAGCTTAGACTCGCCTGGTCCGTTCACCACACAACCCATCACGGCCACACTCATGTTCTCTACACCAGCATATTGACCACGCCAGACTGGCATTTGATTTCGCAGATAGCTTTGAATTTGCATCGCCAGCTCTTGGAAATAAGTTGAGGTGGTGCGGCCACAACCCGGACATGCCGTTACCAACGGCGTAAATGAACGAATACCCATGGTTTGCAGAATTTCCTGCGCAACAATCACTTCTTTGGTGCGTGATTCATTCGGCTCTGGGGTTAAAGAAACGCGAATAGTGTTGCCTATGCCTTGCTGCAATAGCAAAGCAAGTGCTGCAGTTGAGGCAACAATCCCTTTTGAGCCCATACCAGCCTCGGTCAGGCCTAAATGCAAAGGGTAATCACAACGTTGAGCTAGCTCGCTGTAAACTTTGACTAAATCCTGCACATCACTGACTTTGCAAGAAATAATGATTTGATTCGGCGACAAGCCTAGTGCTACCGCTTGCTCTGCACTTTCCAGCGCAGATTGAATGAGCGCCTCGCGCATGAGCGCATCAGCACTCAACGGCTCAGCAAGCTTGGCATTGTCATCCATCATCTGTGCCATTTTGGCTTGATCGAGACTGCCCCAGTTCACACCGATACGCACCGCTTTTTTATACTTAATCGCAGCCTCAATCATGTAGGCAAACTGCTCGTCGCGTTTCGAGCCTTTGCCCACATTGCCGGGATTAATTCGGTATTTAGCTAAAGCCTGCGCGCAATCTGGATACTGTGCCAATAATTTGTGGCCATTGTAATGAAAGTCACCCACCAGCGGCACATTGCAACCTAGCGCATCTAAACCACTGCGAATGTTAGCGACCTGTGCAGCAGCTTCAGGTGAGTTGACGGTAATTCGCACCACCTCTGAACCTGCCTGCCATAATTCATATACCTGCGCAATGGTGGCTTGTGCATCGGCGGTGTCAGTATTAGTCATACTCTGCACAACAACCGCCGCCGGAACCGTTCCCTGCAAGCCGCCACCTACAGGCACATCACCGATCATGACTTGCAATGTGTCACGTGGCTTAATTTTAATAGAAAGACTCAACAGCTACTCCAGCGTTACGCGCGCTACATTATTTTTAGTTTTTGCGGCCAAATCAACTTCTTGGCCTGAGAAATTAAGTTTTGTGTCGCTGGCATTACCCACCACAATATTAACGGGAGGCACGGCTTGTATAGTCTCGGTTTCGCCACTGTGCGATAACTTTTCATAAATCACTTTGCCAGTCATGTCCATGACACGCACCCAGCTCTGACCGCTAAATGTAAAGCTTATATTTTTTGCCGGGCCTACAGCTTGGGAGCTTGCTGACGCTGAGATTGCAGCAGCAGGCGTAGCAGGAACAACAGGCGCAACTGATAAAGATCGCGCGCTAGGCTCAGCAACGGTATTCACTTGGTTTGTATTAACCTGACTTGTATTCGCTTGGTTTGCATCGGTCTGGTTTGCCTGTGTCACAGCATTATCAGCCATTACCGGATTTGTATCATTTTCTGACAAACGCTCAGCCGCAGGCAATGCAGCCTCTGGCAATGGCTCTAAACTTGGATTTAAGGACTCTGGTGTTGTTTCGGCATAGGTCTGCACCGGGCTTAATTGGGCGCCTGGTTCAACTGTTGCATCTTGTGTTGGCATGTATTCAACGTAAGCCATCCAAGCCAACAAAAACAGCAATACTACTATTGAGGCTAAAATATATTTTAACCAAGGCTGACTTTCTTTGGTTAAGGCAACTGGCCGCATGGATGACTTTACAGAAATTACTTTTTCAGGGTCATCACCTAAGCTGGTTCGATAAGCAGCAAGCAAAGGTTCTGCATCTAATTCTAGGTATTTGGCGTAGCTACGAATAAACCCACGCGTCATCATTGCGTCCGGCAAGCTATCAAAAACGTTGTTCTCCAGCGCGTCGATCTGTTTGACGCTGTAACGTAAGCTATTAGAAACGTCTTGTTGACTTAATTTTTTTTCTAGTCGTGCTGCCTGCAAAGTTGCGCCTAAGTTTTGCACTGGCGGCTGCAAAGCGTCATTAGTATTAAGCTCGCTGGTTACTTGCTCATCTGCCATAACTATTTCCCGCTCGCCAATAACTTGGCCTGCTCTGAATCTGGATATTGACGTCTCAATTGTAATGCCAAGCTAGCCTCTTCATCACGCTGACCTAACTTCCTTGCAATTTGCACAGACAGCCATAAATTTTCTGGGGTGGGCTGACTGATAATTGTGTAGCGCAAGGTGTTTTTTGCGAGCACCACTTCGTTACGCTTGAACTGAATGGCAGCCAACTGATAAGCAGCATTGCCGATCAGCGGATTTATCTGCAACGCTCTCTGCAAATAAACTTCTGCATTAACCGTATCCTGCTTGCGTAGCGAACATATGCCAGCATTGGTGTAGGCAACTTCTGGCGTTGCATATAGCGGGTTTTTAAGTGCTTCTAAAAACTCTTTTATTGATTCATCAATGCGGTTGCGCGCACACAAAAAGTTGCCGTAATTATTGCGTGCTTCGGGATTATTAGGCTCTAGCTGAATAGCCTTTTTAAAATTTTGTTCGGCTACGCCGTCTTGTCCAAGCGCTGAGTGTACCAAGCCCAAACCGTTATAAGCATCTGCAAAACTAGGGTCGATTTTAGTAGCAATGTTAAATTCTTCAAGCGCAATCTCGTATTGGCGCTCCTGCAAATAAACCGCCCCCAAATCCGAGTGTGAGCGTGCGCGCGATTTATTATTTTTGGCATCAAGTTCTTGCTGCTGCTGACTTGCACAACCTAACACCATCAGTGTCGCCAGCGACAACAAACCTAATTTTACATTCGACATATATTTGCTGGCAGCCATGAAATTCATTGCACTCGTGTTCATCATGCAACCACCTCAATTGGGATACGTTTAGAAGTTCGTTTAGTTTTATCCAGCACCTTACCCGCCAACTGACCGCAGGCTGCATCAATATCTTCGCCGCGTGTTTTGCGCACAGTCACCACATAACCTGCCTGCATCAAAATATCACGGAATACGCGAATGTGACTAGGGCGCGAAGTCTCATAGCCGCTGTTAGGGAATGGATTGAATGGAATCAGGTTAAATTTACATGACACATTTTTAACCAACTCTAGCAACTGATGCGC
>NCHI01000101.1 GCA_002281815.1 Methylotenera sp. 24-45-7 | reverse complement strand
TGCCACACAAAAAGTAACCAATAGCAATTAATGGCTCTGGGTTTACTTTATGTGATGAAGTCGCCAAACCAACTATCAAAAAAAACAATAAGAACTTATACATAAAACCTCCAAGCAAAAACAAAAAACCTACTCGCCGTAGTGGCAACGGGCGGTGGTTAAAAACAAACCACCACCCTTTTGCTAAGCTTAATCACTACAAAGCCGTCAATCGTTCGCTGGCGCCTGCATCCGCGCCCGTTCGGTACTCGCAGTAAACTGCTGCGTTCCGCATGCGGCCTGTGGTGCAGCAATTGACTGTTTTTTCGTTCAAATTACCATAAATTTCTCTTGCTTCTGTATGCTTTTTTTATGCTGACCGTTTTTGATTTACCCGTTCGCAAAGCGACAGGTTGCTGGGGCAATCGGCCAGGAGCTTTAGCGACTGTTGCCGACACACGAGCTTTAGCTCGTTGTGCCTGAGGGGTAGAAAAAAGGCTAACAATCCACAAAAAAGGTGCTCTTACTATTAGGTAGATATATAGGAAAACCAATACAGGGTAAATTTGGCACCGCCTTGAATCGAAGCATTGGCGCGGCTCTCAGAGGATATGAAAAAATTATGCGGTAGTTCTTCAGCGTACATGCGGTAGTTCTTCAGCGTAGTTAAATTTAGTAGTATTGGCTAACATCATGATTTTACGATGATTTAACAAAAATGACATGCGGTAGTTCTTCAGCGTGGATAACTCTGCTTATCCACATCCTTATTCACATAATTTAGCGGTAGTTCTTCAGCGTCCTAATTTTATCGTACTAGGTATTGCTAATTAGCAAAACAACTACTGAGAAAATTATGAAATCGTCTTGTATGCCATTCCCAGCATAGACCTCAAGAATTTCGCGGTAGTTGTTCAGCGTACTCCTAAGTTTTTTAGCCTACATTTATAAATTTAGTTTTTGGTATATGAGTTGGCGACGGCAATAAAACTAACCCATTTTCTTTTATCTCAACATTCACATCCTTATAAACTACCGTCACCAATTTAAGAGCTTTTGTAAATTGTGTTCTAAAATTTCTTATTCCTTGGCTAATTTCTTTTTTATTTGAACCGCTACCGTATTTATTTAAGCCAGTTCCAAACTGCATCATTAGGGCTTCCCATGGTATCGGCAACGATTTTTTACGAAGGTAGCTCATACGAAATGTTAACCAACTATATAGGTCCATTGCAGCTGGGGAGCTCCTCAACTCCATGTAAGCACGAAGGTCGATTGGAACTGGGCTATCAACACACTCTTTATAAAAGTTTGTTGATAACTTTATGGTTGACTTCCAATTGCTTGTATTATGAATTTCTTGTTCTTTTAGTGGAGTCCATATGCACTCGTTGACTTCATCTTCATTTATATTAATTTCATCTGCAAGAAGTACATTTTTCAGTATGAATCCCCTTTTATCTAATGTCCCTGAATACTGTGCAGTAATGAGTGCACCAAATAACCGCTTCATCTGCTCAGTGACACGAGTTGATGTGCCTCGCTTACCTCCACTTTGACTTCTGACCTTTATAACATCTCGAAGAAACATATTTAAAGAGTCACCTAAATGAATGATTGGAGACTGTGTTCTAACGGCTTCAGTTACAACCCATGATGTGAGAATACGTGGGTAAACGCCATATGGAATTCCACCCTCATAGCCAGCAACTATTCTTAGTTTAAAATCACCATTTGTGCGCGAAAAAGTATCTGACTTGGGGTCTTTATATGGAAGTGAAGCCATTACTAATGCTCGTGTCATATATCCAAGTGCACCAGCAGTTTTAGCATCTTCCAATTCTATTGCTAAATGTTCACTAATTGCCTCATGAACATAGTCAGGAACAGGCTTATATGATTGATAATCTATTTCAACTTGATTACTCTCTGAATTTTTAGGTTTCATAGTCATTTTGAAACCTCTGCAGCCTTACGCTTTTCAATTCGTTCGCGCTTCGTGGGAGCACCCATTCTCCTCGGTGCATCACTCGGTGCATCAGTATCATCAGGTTGCTGACGCAACCAATTAATAACATCTTCAGTTACCCAAAGTGGATTTTTAGTATTATTTATTCTTTTGCCAGTCGGTAAGGTATGTTTTCGATCTTTATCCGATCTGTCTCTTTTGACAACGGCTTCTGTACGCTTCAGGAGTAGGCTTAATTCTTTAATGCCAATGATTGGCGGGTAATTTGTTTGCATGCTGCACCTCGATATGAGTTACAGCCCAAAATTTGTGGGAATTTTATGTTGGCGCACCCGAACGTCAGGACGGGCTGAAAAAGTGTTCCTGACGAGCTATGCGCTCGTTAGGATTGGTGATGGCAACAGACGTGCCGATAGATTTATATCTGGTATTAAAGATGATTTGATGGGTGGTGGTTGTTCTGTTAGAACTTTGGTAAGTGCCTTGAGAAAAACATTCAATCGAGATGTTGAAATTGAATTAGACAAGCTATCATTAATTGCATCTGAATCACTTACTGATACATCAACCAAATCCCTTGTACCGAAATTCTTAAAGAAAAACTTCTCAGGCAGTTGGCGACCCAGAGCTTCCGCTTTAAGAGCAATCTTACGATATGCACGCGTTCCCTCTAATGCATTCATTTGTTTTTCAAAATCCTCATAACCACTAACTGCAGTATGTGTTTTGAAATCAATATTAATTCGCTCAACGAACAACTTTACCAGCTGGTCATGAGCTATTAGTGATTGATAGATTTTTGAAAGGAAATTCAACATTTACAATAAAGTAACTGAAAGTATATCAAAACGCAAATTTTTAAATTTTACCTTGCGTCAAAAATGCGGCATTTATTTATTAAAAAATGAAATTTAAAAGTATATCGAAAGTATATCGAAAATATATTGAAAAACAAAAAACCCCCGTCCAGATTGGCTAAACGAGGGTTTAGTATTGGTGCCCGGGGCCGGAATCGAACCGGCACGCCCATAAGGCGAGAGATTTTAAGTCTCTTGTGTCTACCAATTTCACCACCCGGGCTTCGGGTAAGTCCTTGTTTTAAAAGACTTCAGTGAGTTACTACTTGTTACCTATCTGTCTTACTTTGTCAACTTTAAGACAAACTACGGACAAACTATTTTCACTCTTAGACCTACTGTTAGCAACCTTTACAACATCATTCAGGTGACCTTCAGCCGAGTGAGCATACTTCAAAGTTGTTGCATAGCTCTTATGACCGAGCCATGATTGAACTCTTTTTAAATCTACACCAGCTTGCACTAATCTACTTGCACACGTATGTCTCAGAGCATGGATTACAAACTCAGAGTCATCTTCATACCCCATGTGTTTCCTAAAGTGTTTCCAATAGGACTCAACCATATCTACAGTATACGGAAAAGGTACAGGAAGACCCCTACGTGACTCTAGGACTGATTTCATTTCTTCGGTAAGGGGTTTGTGTAGGGTAGCCCCTGATTTCGTGTCAGTGAACCTTACAGAGGATGAAACATCAAACCATGTTAACTTTAGAACTTCACTCAATCGGTTTCCACTACTCAAAAGAAACTGGAACAAACCAGCCTGTTCAGGGTAGTGCGAATTGAAGAACTGCATCATAGAGATTTCTTCATCATCAGTCAATACCCTACAGCGACTTGGAGGTTCTTTAAGAGCTTTAATCTTAGGTGCATACTTCAGGTCGCCCCATTCAACACACAGATTAAGTAGTGCTCTGAGTACCGCTAACTTCCGGTTAATCGTAGCATTACTGTTACCTGATTCACTTAAGGCAATCACTAGGTTCCTCACGGTCACTGTATCCACACTAGCAATGTCCTTAGTGGTATCTAAATGTAACTTTAGCAGCTCCCAATTCTGAACTACTTTATGTTCAGCTTTAGAACCCTTCCAGTGTGAACGTAAGGCTACCTTAAAGGCATTATCTAGGGTTACCTTAGGCTTCCCTATTCCGTACTCTCCGAGTAAAGCCTGAGACTCTACCAGTGCATGAATCTTTAGAGCTAAGGCTCTATCCTTGGTCTTGGTAGTCTTCCGGATTCTACTTCCGTTAACTGTGAGGTCAATCTGATAGATACCAAATTCATTCTTTTCAATGGTCATGACATTTTCCCTATCCTTTCCATACTACCCATCACATAATCAACAAGCTCCTGAGCTACCTGAACACCCTTACTGGTTAGAGTAATGAGCTTTCTACGGTAATCCATAGGGTCATCTTGTGATTCAATGAGGTCTAAACCTTCAGTACCTCTAAGACCTACTGATAACCTGTAGTAATTCCTAGAGGCTGCTGCTTTGGTTAACTCCAGTGCCTTACCGATATTCGTAAGGTCTACAGGTTCCGACTGAGAGGCAACGTGTAAAAAGAACATTACAGTCTGTGCCTCTACATTTTCATGAAAGTGTTTCTGAAGTAACCCTTGGAAACTAAATAGGCTCCCTGCTAATCTTCGTTGCTTTACTGATAATAATACGGGTGCAACACCAGTGGATTTCATATTCATTACAACTCTCCTTTATGATTCTAGGAAGTAACCGACACCTCCCTATTGTTTTAATTACTGCTTCAGTTCTTCGGTCAATCAAAAACTCTCTCTTGAAAATATTGAAGTACATAACTTGCATTACTTATCCTTATTCTTATTACACCTACTACTCTCCGTTAGTTTTAATTAGTGTACTGGTTAATATAATATTCTAGCGATTGATTAAGGTCAATCCCTCAGTGAACTGTCACCTCACTGAGAAGGAACCCTAAACGTGACCATTCATGCAAAAATAATCATCACACTACAGTTTCCCTTGGTAGAGTCTGTGAGGTGTCTCACCTTTAAATTGTTTGCGTTTCATGTGTATCCAGCAAGCTAAATCAGCTAAACCGAACACTATCATGAATACACCGAGAAAGGCTACCAGTAAGAGATAGTTATACATCATAAGATTGTTTCCTTTAAGTTACTAAATGGTTAATAAACTACACGCCCATCAACTACCTGCGCCTTATAGTTATACATACGGTTAATATAAGCTATGGTAGATTCCTGAGAACTCATGGGATAGTCTTCAGGTATCACACTGAGATTAAACCATGCAGCAACTACACTTTTAGCCGGATAACAGGTATTCATTCTATCTGCCTGTAATGTAATGAAACCCCTACGCTTAGGCTTTCCGGCTGTCTTAGGATTCAATCCCTTGATAGCTACCAGTTCACTGAAGGAACTTATAATCTTATGTTTAGGTTTATCTGTTAAACCTTGTATTAACTCTGCTTGGTTTACTAATACTTTGAACTTAGCCATGATTCAGGGTCTCCAGTACAGCTAGGTTTAACTTCTTAGGGGTAAAGATAATGCTTTCAACTTGTTTCATCTTAGCGATAATCAAGTGATACTTAAGTTCGGTTAACTGTGTATTAGTCATTATTTAACCCCTTTAGCTGCACACCATAAGTAATACGCATCATTAACAATAGATTCCACATAAGGCTCTAAGGATTGGTCAGGGTTAGGATAAGTTCTCCTTGTAAAACTAAACCCAAAACACCCTTTAAAAGCAGCTTCAAACTCTAAATCAAACTCTCTAACTTTAGTATTTACTGAATTAGCCATGATAGCGATTCCTTCTCAAGTGGTTTCTACGGATAATCAAAAGTGCATCATAAGGTACTGGTAGTGCAATCCCCTGAGCCTTAGCCCATGAGATTAGTGTTCTGTGTGTCAATGCTTGTTTAGAAGTGCACCACAGTTTGCGTGCAAAAGTGCACCAGTTTAAGACCTATTTTTAAAGCGATAAGAGTCATTTCCTGTTTCA
>NCHI01000100.1 GCA_002281815.1 Methylotenera sp. 24-45-7 | reverse complement strand
CATCGGTGAAGTAAGCACCGTATCGCCTGAGGCAATTGCATAATCAATCGCTTCACGGCGCTGACTGTTGGAATACAGATCAAAACCAATCACATCAACATTGGCTTGCAACGGCGCAATAAAAGTAACCGGTACATACACATCACGCTCGCCAGCAATCACTAAATTGCCGTGATTATCGCGGTCTTTGATATAAAAACTTTGGCCGGTGCCTAGTTTTGTCATGTCTTGCTCAAACTGCGCTCTCACATGAGAACGTATATAAGGATTAAAGCTTAGTGCAAAAATATCGGGATTATCGTTTAGCGTAATACGTGTGAAATGCTCAAACTGATCGTAGGTCATATTAGGGATGACTTCAATCAGACGACTTAAAGCGGCGATGGCCTCTCTGTGGGCAATGTATCTTTGCTGAATTAACTGCTGAAAATTTTCGCCCTGTTTTTTAATTTCAATTTTTCTTAAGTTTTGCTCCCAATAGCTTGATAAACCAACAAGACAAGCCACCACCAACAACACGGCCAACATTGAAGAAAATACCGTTTTGATGCGATGGCGCCAAGAGACATGATTGCGGTACAAAATACTCAACACGATAGGCATTACAATCAACACGCCCAACGTATCCCCCACCCACCAGTTCCACCATGTATTCTCATACACAGCTGTAGTGATGACGCCGCTGTAATACAAGGCTGAAACACCTACCGTAGCAGACACAACGCAGGCAAGACCACCGGCCAGCAGCAAACAGAGCACAATGTCAGACTCAAGCTCCATGTCTTGCCAAGCTTTGCCCACTGCCCAACTTACCAAACAAGATGCAATAAATGCCTGCAAAGTGGCACCCGTGGCTAGGGTAAATACCAATGCGATGCTATTCAGATTTAATTCACCATTGAATAGACTGACGCCAAGATTCAACATCAACGAGCCTAGCCATATTCCCGACCAAACTCGATTAGCTGACCAAAGCATGACTGCGACAGCAAAGCCAGCAGCCGGAAAGATTGGGCTGGCATATCCTGGTGGAATGGCAAAACTCAAACCGACAACACCCAACACAAAATAGATCGCCGCTACCAGAAAAGTCCGTTTAATGCTGGTATGGGTAGAAAAAACTTTGTTTAAAGTCAGCATCATAGGCGTTTAGAGTTTTGTCTCCGATCAAGCGGCATCCATAAAATAACGCGCGTACCTTGCCCATACTGGCTAGAAATCTCGACCTTGCCATGATGCAGCTCTACGATTTCTTTGACGATACTCATCCCCAAGCCAGTACCCGGCAAAGCACCAGAAGTATCAGCACGATAAAAACGCTCGCATACTCTTATCAATTGTTGCTCAGTCATGCCGATACCATGATCTTGCACGCAAATACCCACCAAGTCATTTTTGGCAGCTGATTTATCCGCCAGCACCTCAATTTCCACATCACCACCTTGCGGTGAATATTTGTAGGCGTTTGACAACACGTTATTAATCACCTGTATCATTTTGCTGCGGTCAGCACGTATAAATATAGGCTTTTTCGGCAATGAAATCAGTGGACTACTGCGCCCCGGCGGTATCTTGAACATATTCACGGTTTCAGTAATCAACTGTGAAATATCTAACTGTGCAATCACAAAGTCTTTGCCGCGCCGACTTTCAATACGTTGCAAATCAAGCAACTCATTCAAAATATCTGAAACCATAGTTGCTTGCTTATGGATAATTTCATGGAATTCACGTTGCTGTTGTTCGCTGAATTTTCTTGCTAGCAATAATTCAGAATAGCCATAAATACTAGACATAGGGGTGCGTAACTCATGCGCAGCAGTAGATAAGAAATCACTCTTAATCCGCGACACCTCAACTTCATGTGTCACATCCCGCACATAAAGAATTTCAGAGACTGTCTCCGCTTTGGATGTTTTTAGGCTGATTTCTAATAAGCGATTACCTAACCCAGCCAACTCCACAATCTGACCGCTAAAGCTATCGCTGGCTAGCGCTTGATTTTTATCTGCATCTGCCCACTCAGATAATTTGGCTCTTAATGCCGCAACCCCCATAAACCTTGCGCTCGGTTTGCATTGCTGCGCTAGCAAATCACTAAAAGTCGCTTCATTTGAGCCAACTAATTGGTTGGCTTCTAAATTAGTTAATTCTAAAAATGCAGGATTCGCATATTTACATTGCCCGTGCTTATCAAAAGATACAAACCCATCTGGACTTAATGCAAAAATTTCATCTAGCTGTTGGGTTCTGTCAATGATGATGGCCTCGGCCAGCTTTTTATCGCTGACATCAGTGTGCGATCCAGATAAGCGCACAGCTTTGCCTTCTGACCCAATCAAGGCTTTGCCGCGCGCGAGTATCCATTTATAGCTGCCATCTTTGCAACGTAAACGATGTTCGTTGTAATAAAACTCCGTCTCGCCTTTGAGATGCGCCTGAACGAGATCTAATGACCTTTGCAGATCATCCGGATGCACTCTCAGTTGCCATTCGTCGGCAGCGTCACCTACTTCTTCATCCTCAAAGCCAAGCATGGTTTTCCAGCGCTCGGAGTAAAACACTTGATTGGTTTGCAAGTTCCAATCCCAAACACCGTCATTAGCTCCATGCATCGCCAAAGACCAACGCATCTCGGCTTCGGCCAATGCAAGCTCAACGTTTTTACGGTCAGTAATATCGCGCGCAAAACCTACCGTGCCCATCACTTTGCCATCTTCAGTCATCACTGGCTTTTTGTAGATTTCTAACCAGCTCAAGCCATACTTTTCATCTATGATTTGTTCGGTAGTTTTTTCGCGCATATTGGCAATCACCTCATCATCGTCTGCGTGTAAGCGCTCGGCAATTGCAGGCGGCCAAAGATCAAATTCGGTTTTACCAACCGCATCCTCAGGGCGATCTAAATCACACGCTTCGGCATAAACTTTATTAATTGCCAATAAACGACTTTGCGCATCTTTAAGCCAAAATAAAAATGGCAAATTATCCAAAGTCGCTTGTAAATATAGCTCACGTTGCGTTAAAGCATCAGTAACACGTTTAAACTCGGTAATATCAATTCTGCTGGCAATCAGATAACCGCTAGGACTCCTCACCTCTTGTGCCATAAACCAGCGGTTATCGGCACGTTTGACTTCAACAAAGCTGGCATCGGCTTTTAGGTGATGCTGCATGCGCTGTGCAATCCAAGCTTGTTCGCGCCCGATGCTGTCAGGAAAAACTTTCTGCTCCACCTGTTTGGTTAATATCTCTTCATAAGAGCGGCCAATCTCTATGTAATCGCCAAGCTGGGTAAATTGCCGGTAAGCTTCATTGCACACCACCAGCTTGTCTTCCTGATTAAAAATACAGAAGCCATGAATCGCATTGGCGACTGCCTCGTTCAATAAATTTCTAGCAGCTTCGGCATCAGCTTTGGCTTTTTCCAGCTCCTGTGTTCTGAGTTTTACCCGCCCCTCTAAACTTTGATAAACTTCGTCCAATCGCACAAACATGGTGTTAAAAGCCTTTGCCAATGCACCATATTCATCTTTGGATTGAATATTAATATGCGAACGAGGCCGTCCTGACGAGGTGACCTGCTGCGCTACTTTAGATAAATATTCCAATGGCTCAGATATATAGCGCGCACTAAATCTGGCAAACGCCAACAAACCAAGCACTGCCATCAAGGCGATGCCTAAATAACCGATAAGCATGGTGTTAATTTTTTGCAACGCACGCTCGCGATCATGTGCCAAATAGTAAGCCAGCTTTATCTCAGGTATAGGCAAGCTGATTTCATGCTTGGCTGACACCAACAGATCATCAAGAATTGGTTTTTTGCCGGCAACAACTTTATTGTTGATGTCTTCTAACCAATGGAAATTATTTTCCAGCTTGTCTTGCAAAACAGCATTGAGCGGTATTTCCAGCACCACCCCACCTTCCACCTCTCCCGACAGGCGATATTGCACCGGTATCGCTAACATGAGGACTGGTTCGCTATGTAGATTTTGATGCACCGAGGCTTGCAATACGCCTGTTTCCATCATACGGCTAAAAATTGGATGCACTTGGTAATCGATTATTTGATTAAGATTGGCAGCAATCAAGCGGCCTCTGTAATCAAGCACCGATAACGCCGTGCCTTTAAACGCGTGCTTTTGGTTTTTAAGGAAAGGTACTAAATATAATTGGCTTTGCTCGGTGTCTGCCAAAGCATTGGCGGTAATGAAGTTATTGGCCACTTCGCTAGCAGATTGAATTTCAGCGGATAATTTAATTTCCAGCTCACGTTTATCGAGCTTAGCTTCACTGTTCAGCAACTCGTGGGTGTGATCAATAATCAGATGATACGCATTCATGTAAGACGCCAGCATCACCAGACCACATACTACAGATACACTAGTGATTAGCGCCCAGCTTATTTTGCTGCGTAAACTAAAATTGAGATAAGTAGTTTTTAAACGCTGCATAAAATTTTGAGCGTGGCGCATCACTTAGTGCTCACTCATTTTGCGAACTTTGCCAAAACGATCATAGCGCGCAATAAACACTTGTTGCTGATCTAGCCCTTCGTGGTCCGACTTGCTGAATGGGCGATGGTAGTCGCGCGTTAAACCACGATAGCTTTCCAACTGCTCTAAGGCTGCTCTCACAGACGTGCGCTCAGCGCTACCAGCCTCACGAATTGCTAGCGCCAGCATGTGGGTTAAATCGTAGGCATGCGCGAACCCAGGCTGTGCGTGCATGGTTTTTGCATCCTGATCAAACAATCGCTTCACGCCAGCCGCAACCTGCTGGGCTTTATCGCGACGATTGTTTTCAAATGAAAAAGTCGTTATCAAAGTAAAATCAACTGCATGCAGCGCATCACCAGCCAACTTTGGAAAGTCGCCACCCAACACCCCCCAATGCGCAACAAGTGGCATGCGACTTGCCGCTGGTAGCTCGGCAATTTGCTGCACAATAGGCGCACCTTCAGCCTCATTCGATACCATAAAAATAGCGTCGGCAGCAAAGTCACTGGCAACTTTAATTCTGTGTCTGAAGTCTATTTCACCCAGATTATATTTAATGGCTATATGCTTAAATTGATAATCGCGCTTCTGCGCCTGAAGCAAAGCCTGCTCACAACTTCGCCCCCAAGCCGTGTTAGGAATAAATAAAACTATTTTTTTAAACCCACGCTGTTGCGCATGTTCCAGCATAGCGTGCAGCGCCCAACTATCAGTGAGTGAAACGCGAAATACATAGTTTGGATAAGCATGTTTAGTAATGGAGTCAGCCGCCGACCAGGGCGCTAATAACAAGATTTTGCGCGCATTGGCAATCGGAGCCACTGCAATGGTGACCGGCGAAAAACGCCCTGTAAACACGGCCAGCACATCGGGATTATCGGCAAGCTCAGTCACTACATCTTGGCCACGCGCTGGCAGGCCACGGTCATCCCGCGTAATTAATTTGAGTGGCCGACCATCTAACACCCCGCCGGAAGCGTTGATTTCATGAATGGCAAGCGATACGCCCTTCTCAATCGCTTGTGCCGTTCTACTGTTTTTGAGGCCAAAACCAGCAGTTAATCCAATTAATATTGGTGGCTTAGCATCGGCAGCCACAGCAAGATGCACGCTAAAAATCAACATGAAAAATATACTATATTTTATATATCGCATTATTTGCATCGCATTTTGCAATCGTCCATTTCAACGCATAAATCTTTAATCACTCACACACTTTACGTGCTGAAGCAGCAATCTATGGTTTCTTTAATACGGCTATCTGCTCATGAATCGCAGCTAACAATTGCGCAGGACTAAAGGGTTTTACAAAATAAGCGTTAG
>NCHI01000099.1 GCA_002281815.1 Methylotenera sp. 24-45-7 | reverse complement strand
TCAAGTCGCATGTTGATTTACGCAGACGATAAATTAAGCGTGCAAACCGCTTGTTAATCAAGCGCGCTAGCGCTAACATACGCAGAAATTCAGGCAAGGAGGCGTTGTGATACATACAGGCGAAATTTACGGCAAACAAACCGCAAACAAATTCGTGATGTACAACGTGCTTAAAGTCAGCAAACAAGTGGTGACCCTGCAAAATATAGACAACCCACTCAGTCTATTTGAAACCACAGAACAAAAACTCGCCAGCTCCGGTTACGTGAGAATCAGCCAAACACCCTATATCGACCTTAACGCAAGCACTGCCAAGCGCAAAAAAGCCGTTAAAAAACCCACACGCTGTCCGCTCACACTAGATTTTTTAGAAGAGCGTGCAGATAGCGAACGCCCTGCCCCCATCATGCCGGATTTGTTTGATACAAACTAACTTCTAGGCGGCCCGCCTCTGAGGTCATGACCGTCAGCGCTATAAATTTCCACCTCAACAAAATCACCCGGCGTTAAACCTTCGGCGTCCTCTAAATAAACCACGCCGTCAATCTCCGGTGCGTCTGCTTTAGTGCGCCCAATCGCCTCGATATTACCTTCGGCATCAGACACGATTTCATCAATTAACACCGTTTGCATTGAGCCAATTTTGTGATGCAGTTTAGCTGCACTGATGCGCTCTTGCACTTCCATAAAGCGACTTAAACGTTCTTTTTTAAGTTCTTCAGGCACTTGGTTTGGCAAGGCATTTGCCGCCGCGCCGTCCACAGCTGAGTAAGCAAAACAGCCAACGCGGTCTAATTGTGCCTCTTCCAAAAAGTCGAGCAGCATTTGAAAGTCTTCTTCGGTTTCACCGGGGAACCCTGCAATAAAGGTGCTACGAATCGTGATATCCGGGCAGATTTCACGCCAAGCTTTAATGCGTGCTAAATTATTTTCACTGCTTGCCGGGCGTTTCATGGATTTCAAAATACGCGGGCTGGCATGCTGAAATGGCACATCAAGATAAGGCAAAATTAAACCATCGGCCATCAGCGGAATCACTTCGTCCACGTGTGGATACGGGTAAACATAATGCAAACGCACCCAAACCCCAAGCTCACTCAAGGCTTTGGTCAGTTCGGTCATGCGGGTTTTTACCGGGCGGCCATTCCAGAAACCCGGGCGGTATTTAACGTCCACTCCATAAGCAGAGGTATCTTGCGAAATCACCAGAATTTCACTGACACCAGCATTCACAAGATTCTCAGCCTCATTCAGCACTTCACCAATCGGGCGGCTGACCAGATCACCACGCATACTAGGGATAATGCAGAAGCTGCAGCGATGGTTACAACCTTCTGAAATTTTAAGGTAAGCATAGTGCTGTGGCGTTAAACGAACACCCTGTGGCGGCACCAAGTCTACGAATGGCTCATGTGGTTTTGGCAAGTTGGCATGCACCGCCGTCATCACCTCTTCAAGCGCATGCGGGCCTGTCACCGCCAATACACTCGGGTGTGCGGCTTGCACCACGCCGGCTTTGGCTCCCAAACAGCCGGTAACAATCACCTTGCCGTTTTTATTGATAGCCTCGCCAATCGCATCTAAAGACTCTTCCACTGCGCTGTCAATAAAGCCACAGGTGTTCACCACCACCAAATCCGCCTCATCGTAGCTACCGGAAATCTCGTAACCTTCCGCACGCAACTGCGTAAGAATACGTTCTGCGTCCGAGCCTGCTTTAGGGCAGCCTAAAGACACAAAACCTACTTTGGGTGCATTACTTTTTGATACTGTTTTACTTGTCATAAAAACCTAAAAAATCTTAAAAATGTGTATATGATATTGCTATGTATATTATCGCGATTGCTTGGCTGTATGTCGTTATCCTGATGGCAGTGACCGAAAAGTCGCTTGCAGCCGGATTGTTGACCTTTACCTTTTATGGCCTGTTGCCATGTGCTTTATTGTTATGGTTGCTAGGCACCAAACACCGCCGTCATTACAAATCGAGAGACTTACTCGATGAGGATGTGCGCGATCCAGATGGTGGAGATTCCCAAACTGATCAGTAACACCTGACTGAGTGTAGCCTTTAATTCAGTACGTTTATGTAGACTCGGGATTAAATCCGCTACCGCTACGTATATCATACTCGCCGCCGCCAAACCAAGAATATACGGAATCCAGCTCATCACATATTGCAGCGCAAAGTAAGCAATCAGGCCACCCAGCAAAGTTGCCAAGCTTGATACCAGATTAAAAATAAACGCTTGTTTTTTGGTGTAGCCTGAGTGCAGCAAAATCAAAAAGTCGCCCACCTCTTGCGGGATTTCATGCGAGATAATCGCCAGTGCAGTGACCATACCCAACTTAACATCTACCAAAAATGCAGCCGCGATTAGAACGCCGTCAACAAAGTTATGGAAGGTATCGCCTATCATAATCATCATACCGCTGCGGCCACTGTCATGATGACTGTGTGTATGCTGATGACTCTGCTTAATCGATGGCGCTGTGGAGGTTACCGCTCTAAATTTTGCAGTCCCATCGCCTGACTTATCAAAATTGATGGCATCCGGACAATTTGCCTCGGTGTGAAGCGCATGCACCTCACAGTGGTCGCCATGACAATGGCGCCAAATTACTAATTTTTCTAAAACAAAAAATAGCAACAAGCCTAGCAACAATGTCGCTGAAATGCTTTGTATACTCGCGGCTCTTTCAAACGCGTGCGGTAAAATTTCTAAAAACACCGCACCCAGCATTGCCCCGATTGCATAACTGACCAGCATCGGAATCCAAGCCGTGCGCAAGTTTAGCGCAAAAATAGCAGCCAATGACACACTCAATATGCCGCCGGCAAAGCTGGTGATAATAATCCAAACCAATACGGAAAAATCGGGAATTGTCATGTGGCGCTAGCTAGATATAAACAATCGCTATTATAACTGAGCATCCCGATGATGTAGAAACTGCTTACAACAGAATATCTGATGGCGACTATTCCAGCCAAATCATACTTGCCATACGTCCGCTGACATTATCTCTTCTGAATGAGAAAAAACGTGCTTTGTCATTATAAGTACAAAACTCTTCATTCACACTTGCGCCATAAATCTGCGTTACACCCAAGGTGTTCAAACGCTGCGTGGCGATTAAATACAGATTGCCTAACCATTTATCGCCATGCGGCTTAAATGCGCGTTCAGCTTGCTTATCTTTTGCCAAAAACTGGGCTTTAACATCAGCCCCCACTTCAAAGGCTTCAGGGCCTATGGCAGGGCCAAGCCAGACTAGAATCTCGCTTGCCGGCACCTGCATTTTCGCAACTGCCGCTTCAATCACACCATCACACAAACCTCGCCAGCCTGCATGCACCGCAGCCACAACCGTGCCTTTAGTATCACACAACAATAATGGTAAACAGTCAGCGGTCATGGTCACGCAAACCACGTTTGGCTTAGTTGTAAATGAAGCATCGGCATTTTGCAAACAACTACTGGTTGCGGCATCAATCACATCCGTACCATGCACTTGATTAACCCATACTGGCTCGCTGGGCAAATAAGGGCTTAATAGCTGGCGGTTTTTCGCTACCGCAAATGGATCGTCACCGACATGCGCACCCATGTTGAGGCTTGCAAAAGCACCTGAGCTTACTCCACCGTTGCGCGTAGTTTGCAAGGCTTGTACGTTAGATGGCGCTGGCCAGTCGGGGTGAATAAACGCTATGGAATTTGTCATGTGTCAGCTTTTTATCTAAGCACCGTTATCTTATCTAGGGACCGTTATCTAGGCACAGTATTTTTGCGAATCCAATCCGCAGAATTCTGCTCACCCATTTCGCCACCTGCAACTGCTAGCATTGTCAGGACACATGCAGTATCTTCTGCATCAAGTACAAAACCATTTAATCTCAAAAATAATTCAACAGCTACAAATGCTGTGCGTTTATTACCATCTAAAAATGGGTGATTTTTAGCTAATCCAAAACCATAAGCAGCAGCCAAATGGGCAAAATCCGGTTCGCCATAAGCCGCTAAATTTTGAGGCTTTGCTAGTGCAGATTCAAACATGCCATTGTCACGAACGCCTGAAATGCCGCCATGTTCTACCAACTGTTCGTCGTGCACCGCCAGCAAAATTGATGCATCCAGCCAAATCCATGACCTGCTCATTTACTTCGCCAACTCTCTTAAAACTTCACGACGCTCTTTCATTATTTTACGAGCCAAGGTCATTTGATCTTCAAAGTTAGGATCATGCGGTGTAATCGTCACCGCACCTGGTGCATCGGTTAAAAACACCGTATCACCTTTTTCAAGTTTTAAACGCGCCAATACTTCTTTAGGCAAAATGAGACCGACAGAATTACCAATTTGGGTGAGTTTTAAAGTTTGCATGGGGCACCTCTGAAATATAAAGTTATAACATTTGTTATAATAAACCTAATTTTATTGAGGTGCAATAAACGCAATAATTAAGCAAAATCCAGCCTAAAGATGATGTAATAACCACTAGGCTGGATATCTGTTTGATAACAAAGCTACTACCTTTCTGCTACTACCGCTACTAAAATATCATCTTTAAAGTCTCGCGTGCCATGAGTATCAACATCAAGTTGAGATATTTTTTTCTCCATTTCTTGCCTCACCTCAGAAAAAACAGGAAACGTATTTGGGTTAGCTTTAACCCGAGCATCAATCTCTTGATTTGTTACTCTATTAAGAATAGCACTCTGATTCTCAGGAGATAATGCTGAAAATGGCGTCTTGAGAGATACGGATTCAAAACTATCATTAATTGCTATTGCAGGTGCTTGCTTAGATGACTGTCTTGTAATTGACAATTGCGCATTCATACCAATATCGTTAGTGTCGCCAATATTAGCAGCCGTAACAGCAGCGTTAAGTTTAAGTAGTACGTTTTCACTGAGCGACACTTGCGTCATCATGCCCGCGCTAGCGCCAATTTGGCTATTTTCAGTGTTAACACTAGCTCCAACATGTGGGGACAAAGTAACATTATTACTTGGTTTAAAATCTGCATTGCCACTGAGTGAAACGATGGGCGCATGAATACCTTTACCATCAATTGGCACAGTTACTGCCGGGATAAAGTTAAGATTGCGATTCCCTAATGCATTCACCATCGCAACGTCGCCAATCGTTATCGAGCCGGAGGGTTTACCATGCGCATCAAAATTGAGATTTTCTGACGCAATTGGTATGTGACCTAAGGCCGACTTGCCATCGTTTGGCAGCCCTAAATACACTTGATGCAGACTAAGCCCGCCACCGGTAATATTGCCATTAGTAGGGTTAATGCCAATTGCCCCACCTGCGGTAAATGCAACTTCGCCCACTTTACCCAATCCGCCTTGAGCACCTACCGATGCTCCGGTAAATCCAAAATTTTTACCAAGGGTAGTCGACATACCTCCTTCAACCTTAACTGCTCCTGGGTCTAAGGTGAAATCTAATGTAGTGGCTGATGGCCCAGCTTTTTTAGCTACATCTTCAACATGCGCCTTTTGCTCCGCCAAGTTTTTTTCTATTCGTTGATTAAGTTCTGCTATTTCAGCTAGATCTTTTTTTTTCATGATGACTCTCCTAAATTAATATTAAAAAACTCAAGGTATTAAATCTGTGGCAGATCTTGAGGGCTCAACCAAATCCTGAGAGCGCTCATCAACCAACTTCAACACCATTTCACTTTGCGGTGTTAATCCTCCCTCTGCACTTTTGGGTAGCAACAACGGCATTACTTTATGTGATTAATCAAAACCATTGGTCTTTAGTTGCGTTGCCCCTAATTTACTTAGTCTCTCGCATGCACATTAACATTCCTCACCTACGTTTAGCTTTTTATATTT
>NCHI01000098.1 GCA_002281815.1 Methylotenera sp. 24-45-7 | reverse complement strand
ACCCACGCGCGCAACCGTATCAGTTTCACGTACACAGCTCTTAAGACGTATTGCCACTTCTTTCAATAAGATGTCGCCCATTTCATGACCATGTGAGTCATTCAACGGTTT
Organism: Methylotenera sp. 24-45-7; assembly: GCA_002281815.1. Lineage (GTDB taxonomy): Bacteria > Pseudomonadota > Gammaproteobacteria > Burkholderiales > Methylophilaceae > Methylotenera. The sequence goes on along the minus strand of NCHI01000098.1, from coordinate 5,770 downwards.
GAAGTTATCTAAATCAATAAACATCAATGCCCCGTAATTATTGTAGCGTTTGCTGGCCGCCATTGCCTGTGTGAGGTGGTCTTCAAACAGCCGTCGGTTAGGCAGTTGAGTGAGCGTATCAAAGAGTGCCTGATGGCGAATTATTTCCATCATCTGTTGGCGCTCGGTGATGTCGGTGTGTGTGCCAATGGCACGTAATGGCTTGCCATCGGCGTCTACGCTCACAATCAAACCACGTGTCAAAATCCATTTATAACTACCGTCTTTGCATAGCAGGCGGTGTTCGGTTGCATAAGATGCTGTTAGACCCTCAAAGTGGTTTTTAACTGCGGCGAAGGTGCTGGCCTTATCTTCGGGATGGATGCGCTTCTCCCATTCTTCCAGGCTGTCGCCAATCTCATCTTCGGCATAACCTAATTGCTGCTTCCATTTCTTTGAGTAAAACACTTTGTTAGATTTGATATCCCAATCCCATAAGCCATCACCTGCGCCTTCTATGGCAAATTTCCATCTAAATTCACTCTCTGTTAAAGCGTTTTCACGTTGTTTTAACTTTTGCAGCAAAGTGTTGAAGGCAGTAATTAGCTCACCGATTTCACCATTGCTTTTTACGGAAACTAATTCAGTTTCTTTTAAAGATTCAGAAAGCATGCTAAGTTTTTTGATGGTGGTGAATACCGGAAACAATTCACGCCTTAGCAGCAGCCAAGTAAGCACACCCACAATGATGGTCATGAGGACGGCATAAAACACTATGCGATATTGCATTTTTTTTATCGGCGCAAAAGCTTCCTCGGTAGGCAGTGCAGACACAATGACCCAGTTGGCCAAGGCAATGCGCTTGGCAGAAGCTAGTACTTCAACGCCATAGGCGTTGACTGAAATGCCGCTTTCTTCAAAACCTTCTAAATGACGATCTATAAGCGCGTTTTTACCTTTCGCGAGCTGCTGTTTTAATACGCGACGCCTATCTGTGCTGGTGATGATGAGCCTGCTTTTTTGATCTTCGAGTAAATAGTAGCCAGATTTTCCGTAGTGGCTATTGGTAATTTTGTCGAGAAAGCTTGATGTGGATAAGTTGGTTACACCTACAAAAGCGCCAATGACTTTGCCTGCTGAATTGCGTATCGGTACCGCAATGTAGAACATACGTTGTCTAAGTGCTTTGTCAGTGATGATGCCGCTAATGCCAGATGTTCCATGTTTAAGCACTGCATCTACACTGTCTACTGCGCGGTAGTTTTGACCATGGCGTTGAATGGTGTCAGGCACTGTGGCAATCACATTGCCGTTGATATCTGTGATAAACGCCCCAGCGTTGTAATCACGTCGAATAACGAAGCGGTCTTCGAGAAAAAGTTGTGCGACTATGGGTTTATTGAGCCCAATACGGGCTATTTTTTCGCTGAGGTTTTCGAGCGTGATAATGCGCTCTTGCAGGTCGTCGTTAATTTCTCTGGCGAGAAGTGCAGTAGAAGAAAGTTGCTGCTCACCAATTTGTTGCGCCATGTCATTTTGTAATTTACTACTGGCATTAAGTGCTAGCAGCCAAATGCTGACGATAAACAAAGCTAAGGTGAACAAAGTCACCCGCGTTTTGATAGAGTTTAATTTGAGATTATTTAGGTGCATCATCAAACCCAAACAACTAAAAGCATCTCTACAATATCGCTAAATTTAAAAAAAGACTATCATTTTTTTCAATTTAGATTCAGTAAATAAAGCAGCCCGTTTGCCGCGCACTGCTATTGGTTTTGTGGTGCTACCTCAGGGACTTTTTTAGGTGCTACATCTTCAGGTGCTTTTTTAGGTGCTACATCTTCAGGTGCTTTTTTAGGGCTAGCTTCTTCAGGTGCTTTTTTAGCGGCTACAGGTGCGTGTTGTGTGCACACGTCAACACCGGATACACCACCTGTTTCGTCAGGCTCAAAATAGTGTGTGGTAAATACCCATAACTTGTCTTGGTTTAACTTAAAAACCGCCATGCCGCTACCAAATACATTGTCTTTATGGTCTGAGATTCGGAAAGCCAGAGACATTTTATTGGCAATCGCTACTGCGTTGCCAGCATACATGGTTGAGTTTTCAGTTTCACCTGACAACTCGTATACACCTACATCTTCTCGGCTATTAGCTTTATTTAGCTTTAAAGTTAAATTGAAACCATAATCGCCAACTTTGCTGTTATTGCCTTTGCAGCTGTAAGATCCACTATAGCTTTTTTCGTTATTTCCTGTGTTTGCATAAGCTAAACCGGTGAACATATATTGGCTAAAAGTAGCAAGAGCGATGAGCAAGAATGGTTTATACATGTGAGGATTTATCTACAATAATGATGATGGGGAATCAAGCTATCAATATCAAAAACTTGAAGTTATAATTATAGCTTGTTGACTGTTCGTCGCAACGTATGTTCTTGCTAAATATCACATTTAGTTCCTCATCTCTAGCATTTCATTTTTCAAAATAATAAAGACCAGATCTGATGAATTTTCGGTTTAAACGCCTAGGCATTGCTTTTATATTCGCGGCACTTTTTGTGCTGGCGCACTTTTTAATATGGAGCTTATTTAATCAGGCTTATTTGCTGATTGAAGCCCCCAAAGTAGTCAACGGTTTTGCTTATGCAGGCTATCAAAAAGGCCAAAGTCCGTTACAAAGAGTGTTTCCTAGTACTGCGGAGTTAGCTAATGATCTTAGCCTGTTAAAGCCACTCACCAATAAAGTCAGAATTTATGACTCGCTTGAAAACACAGAAGTGATTCCTCTAGCAGCAAGGCTAGATATGAAAGTGACTGCGGGCGCTTGGCTAGATCGGGATTTAGACGCTAACAGAAGGCAAATTAACGCACTGAAACAGCAAATCAAGTTTTATCCCAATATTGAGCGTGCCATAGTCGGCAACGAGGTGTTGCTGCGCACTGACTTAAGCGTGCCGCAATTAATTGCATATTTAGACGAAGTGAGGAAGGAAACTAAGCTACCCGTTTCTACGGCTGAGCCATGGCATGTATGGCTAAAGCACCCAGAGTTGGTTAAGCACGTGAGTTTTATTGCGGTACATTTGTTGCCCTACCATGAGGGTATTCCTATTGAGCAGGCACTTGATTATGCAATGTATCGTTATCAGGAGTTATTAACAGCGTATCCGCGTAAGAAAATTGTCATTAGTGAAATTGGCTGGCCTAGCAATGGACCAACCATTAATGCTGCCGTAGCCTCACAAGTGAATCAAGCTAAGTTTGTGCGCGAGTTTTTAGCATTAAGCACCAAGCAGAACTTTGATTATTATTTAATCGAAGCCTTTGATCAGCCTTGGAAAACTGCGATTGAAGGTTGGGGTGGCCCGTATTGGGGTATGTTTGATGCGAATCGGGTGCAGAAATACTCACTACAAGGCGCAGTCCCTGAAGATACGCGTTGGATTATTAAAGCGATTTGGTCAAGTTTAATCGCCTTTATTCCAATTTTATTCATGGCTTATCGTTTTAATCATTGGAAATTGGGCGGCAGATTGTCGCTGGCTTTATTGATTCAAGTATCTATCACAACCTTGGTGGTGGCTTGGAACTTGCCGAATGAGTATTACTATTCGCTAACAGACTTTATGGTGTTGATAGGCTTGCTGGTGGGCATGCTGATGACCTCCGCGGTGTTAATGATTTACGGCGTTGAGTTCAGCGAGGTGATGTTTAAGGGCAAGTGGCGGCGTAACTACACCCGTTTACCAGCCTTGCCTAAAGACCAGGAGCTGTTTGTATCGGTGCATTTAGCGTGTTACAACGAACCGCCAGAAATGGTCATCGCCACGATTGATAGCTTATTCAAATTGGACTACACAAATTTTGAGGTGATTGTTGTTGATAACAATACCAAAGATGAAGCGAAGTGGAAGCCAGTTGAAGCGTATATGGCAAAATTGCCTAGCCACTTTAAGTTTTTCCACTTACCGAGTTGGCCAGGCTTTAAAGCGGGGGCACTTAATTTTGCGTTAACACAAACGAACCCTAAAGCAGATGTTGTGGGTGTGGTAGATGCGGACTATGAAGTCACAACGGATTGGCTGGCAGATTTAGTGCCGCATTTTATGGATGATCATGTCGCGGTTGTGCAAGCGCCACAAGCGCATAGGCAATGGGAAAACAATTTTTTCCGCCGTATGTGCAATTGGGAATTCGAAGGGTTTTTCAAAATTGGCATGCACCATAGGCACGAACGTAATGCGCTGATTCAGCATGGCACGATGACACTAGTGCGCCGTGATGCGCTGGTGAAAAGTGGCGCATGGTCGGAGTGGTGTATCTGCGAAGACACCGAGCTGGGTCTGCGCTTACTAGAAAATGGCTACGAACTTCGATATATCGATGACACATTTGGTAGGGGGCTGACGCCAAGTAACTTTACTGCTTTTAAATCGCAGCGATTTAGATGGGCGTTTGGCGCCATGCAAATTTTAAAGCATCACTTACCCAAGTTGCTTGGAGACTCAAATCTTAACTTTGGTCAGCGCTATCATTTTATTACCGGCTGGTTTGGCTGGTTGGGTGATGCATTGCAACTCATGTTTACGCTAGGCTCAATCGCTTGGACATTAGCCATGTTGCTGTTTCCAAGGTCGTTCAGTCTGCCGGTTTCCATCATGATTATTACCATAATTTGCTTCTTATTTATTAAGGCAGCTTTGGGGCCTATCCTTTATAGAAAGACCATGAATTGCCGATGGATTGATATTTTAGGTGCTTCTATTGCGAGCCTAGGTTTGTCGCACGCGATTGCCAAAGGCATTATTAGCGGTTTAATCAAAAAAGATGGTGTATTTAAAGTCACAGCTAAAGGTAAAGCTAGCGCTAGCCGCACCCGTTTTGAATGGATACAACCGATTAAAGAAGAAGCACTGCTGCTTGGCGCTTTGTTTGCATGTGCTTTGGCCATGTTGATTAATCGTGGCTTTGCAAATATTGATGCGCAAATTTGGGTGGCTTTATTAAGCTTGCAAGCGCTGCCGTACTTGAGTGCGGTTGCTTGCCAGATTATCTATCTAAAACAGCGTAATAAAGATTAAACATAAAAGGTATTTCTAAAATGCAATTGAGTAATACCTTTCGTCACTTGCTGCGAGGATTAATTAGATTCTCGTGCTACCTGCTGGCGTTTTTTCTATTTGCATTGGCGATTTGGATTGCGGCTAATTTTGGCCAACCGTCATTGGAGCAGTTGCTTTATCACGCGCAATTTGGCGCGCAGGGCTTAGTTGATACTGATATTGCACTGATTAAAAGCTTTTTTATTTGGTGTATTGCTATTCCATGGCTAGCAGCGGTTTTGCTGGTGTTGTTTGAATACTCAATTGCGATGTTTCTGGTCTACGGATCTTCGCATTGGATTACCAAGCCCGCCAGACGCGCTAACTTGCGATTTCTGAAAATATTTTATTGGTTCATCAGTCACCGTGCGCCGCTTTATTTGATGATCTCGGCGGGTGCGTTTTTCTGCTTTCAGTTTTCAATCAATGTATTTATACACAATCAGTTTGGTGAAGATTACTTTTCAGAGCATTACTTAAACCCAGCTTTAGTCAAAATAAAGCCTAACAAACCCAAAAATCTAGTGCTAATTTATGTTGAAAGCTTGGAAGATAGCTACAAACAAGCACCAATTTTTGGCAAAAATTTACTGGCCAGTTTAGATGAAGTTCCGGGGCGTAGCTTTTCTAGTTACAAATCTGCACCGGGCAGCTGGTGGACGATTGCTGGCATTACGGCTACGCAAT
>NCHI01000097.1 GCA_002281815.1 Methylotenera sp. 24-45-7 | reverse complement strand
CGCAGCCAAGCTTGCCAGCATCTGGAAATAAAACTGATTACGTCTATCCCAGCCTTTAATTGCGCCGGCTGCCAGCGACAAATGCGGAAACGCTACTACGCGTTTCGGATCAAAAAAGTTGATATTGCCCAAGCCGTCACATTTAGGGCAGGCACCCATCGGGTTGTTAAACGAGAAAAGGCGCGGTTCTAATTCTGCCAAAGAGTAGTCACACACTGGGCATGAAAATTTAGCTGAAAATAAGTGTTCTTTATCCGTATCCATTTCTACAGCAATAGCCTTGCCTTCAGCTAGACGCAATGCAGTTTCAAATGATTCAGCAATACGTTGTTTCATGTCGGCTTTGACTTTGATGCGGTCAATCACCACATCAACACTGTGTTTAGTCGTTTTTGCCAGTTGCGGCAAAGCGTCAATCTCGTAGATTTTGCCGTCAATACGCAAACGCACAAAACCTTGCGCTTTGAGTTCTTCAAATAAATCCAGCTGCTCACCTTTACGGTTTGAAACCACAGGCGCCAGAATCATGAGTTTGGTTTCTTCTGGAAGCGCGAGTACATGATCTACCATCTGGCTAACAGTCTGCGCTTCTAGTTTAATACCATGCTCCGGGCACTCCGGGTCACCAGCGCGTGCATAAAGTAAGCGCAAATAATCGTGAATTTCGGTCACTGTACCCACGGTTGAGCGTGGGTTGTGCGAGGTGGATTTTTGCTCAATCGAAATCGCTGGCGACAAACCTTCAATTAAATCGACATCAGGTTTATCCATACGCGCCAAAAACTGGCGCGCATAAGCAGACAAAGACTCCACATAACGACGTTGACCTTCGGCGTAGAGCGTGTCAAAAGCGAGTGATGACTTACCTGAGCCGGATAAGCCAGTAATCACCACGAGCTGATTGCGTGGGATATCAAGCGAAATATTTTTTAAATTGTGGGTACGTGCACCGCGAATACGAATTAAATCCATCATGCTTTTACTTAAATTAGGGCAACCTGCTAATATACCTATTTTTCAGCAATTTAGATTATTAATTTTACATGTCATCTTTGCACCACACATCATCATCCGCTAGTAGCGTCGTCGCAGAGCTTATTTCCACAGAGAAAATGACCCCGGCAGAATTTCGTGCCACCTTAAGTTTGGCCTCAATTTATGGGCTGCGCATGCTAGGCATGTTTTTGATTTTGCCGATTTTTGCGGTTTATGCATCTACTTTGCCTGATAAACCCAGCGCTTTAATGGTAGGGTTGGCATTGGGCGCTTATGGCTTAACACAGGCCTTGTTGCAGCTACCGTTTGGCATGGCCTCAGATAAGTATGGTCGCAAGCCTATGATCTATTTAGGCTTAGGTGTTTTTGCGATTGGCAGCATGGTAGCTGCGCTGGCGATGAATATTGAAGGCATTATTATTGGCCGCGCGATTCAGGGTGCAGGCGCGGTGTCAGCGGTGGTGACTGCATTAGTGGCCGATTTAACACGTGATGAGCATCGCACCAAAGCGATGGCCACCATAGGCGGCACCATTGGCATCGCATTTGCATTTTCACTAGTCGCTGGACCAATTTTGAATGAGTGGATGGGCGTGCCGGGTATATTTTTTCTCACCGGTGTGTTGACGCTAGGGGCAATTGCCGTGGTGCGCTTTGTGGTGCCAGACCCGATTCATAGCCATTATCATTCCGATGCCAGCGCGGCACCGGCTAAGCTCAAAGATGTACTTAAAAACGGCCAACTATTGCGACTAAATTACGGCATCTTTGCCTTGCACGCCGCGCAAATGGCAATGTTTGTAGTGGTGCCGTTTGCGATTAATGAATCCAGCGATTTAAGTATTAACCAACACTGGCATATTTATTTGCCTGTATTAGTCGCTTCGTTTGTGCTGATGGTACCGGCGATTATTTACGCAGAAAAACAATCTAAAATTAAGCTGGTATTTGTGTCTGCAATTGCTTTAATGCTGTTGGCGCAGATATTGTTTGCCTTCTCTATTCATTACTTCTGGGGCATTGTGGCATCGCTAACAGTTTATTTTATTGCTTTCAACGTACTCGAAGCTTCACTACCTTCTATTATTAGCAAAGTAGCGCCCGCCGCAGCCAAGGGCACTGCCATGGGTGTGTATAACACTTCGCAGTCGTTAGGCATTTTTGTGGGTGGTGCTTTGGGCGGTTATTTATCGCATGCGCTAGGTTTTGCCAGCGTGTTTATATTTTGTGGCGTGATGATGTTTTTATGGCTATTATTGGCGTTTTCAATGCGCGCACCGTTGGCGGTTAGAACCAAGATGTACACCATGCGCGATACTGCCGACGCGATGACGGCTGAGCAAGCCGATGTGATGAAGCGTGAAATTGTAAAGTTGGCCGGCGTGGTAGAGGCGGCAGTGTTGCCGCAAGAGCGCACCGTGATATTGAAAATAGATAAATCGTATGATTGGGATGACGCCCAAGTGTATCAATTGTTGAGGGGATAAAAATGGCATCAGTGAATAAAGTGATATTGGTAGGCAATCTGGGTCGTGACCCTGAAGTGCGCTACATGCCGAACGGTGAGGCGGTATGTAATTTTAGTATTGCCACGACTGATAGCTGGAAAGATAAATCAGGCGCTAAGCAGGAACGTACCGAGTGGCACAATATTGTGATGTATCGTAAATTGGCAGAAATTGCCGGTGAGTATCTGAAAAAAGGCCGCCCAGTTTATGTAGAAGGTCGTTTGCAAACCCGTAAATGGCAGACCAAAGAAGGTCAGGATCGCTACACCACAGAAATTATCGCTGACCAAATGCAGATGTTGGGTACGCGTGATGGCGGTGGATCTAACGCCAGCTATGAAGGTGGCATGGATCAGGGCGGTGGTATGGATGAATACAATCAAGCGCCCCCAAGCCAAGGTCAGGCAAAATCAGCACCTGCTGCAGCTAAGCCCGCAACTACTGGCTCAGGTTTTGACGATTTCGAGGACGATATACCGTTTTAGTCGCTATCGCAGTATAATTAGCGTAGTTACGACGAAGCCCGCAAAACGGGCTTTGTTTATTTATGATCAATGAGTTACAAAATGAGTCCTAGCCAGAAAATTATTACCGATGATGTGCGCATTATCGAAATCAAAGAGTTGACTCCGCCTTCAGTGCTGCTTGATAAACTCGCGCCTAGCAAAACCACCACTGACCGCATTGTTAAAGCACGTGCCGATATTCATCGTATTTTGCACAGTGCCAATGACCGCTTGTTAGTGGTGATCGGCCCATGTTCGATTCACGATTACGATGCTGGGGTTGAATATGCGAAACGCCTGCTCACCCAGTACCACAAGCATAGCAACGAGTTGTTAATTGTGATGCGCGTGTACTTTGAGAAGCCGCGTACCACGGTAGGTTGGAAAGGTCTGATTAATGACCCGCACTTGGATGGTAGTTTTGACATCAATGAGGGCTTGGATTTAGCTAGACGCTTTTTGCTGGAAGTGAACGAGCTGGGTATGCCGGCGGCTACTGAATTTTTGGATACCATTACCCCGCAATACACTGCAGATTTGGTGAGCTGGGGCGCCATTGGTGCGCGTACTACAGAGTCGCAGATTCATCGTGAGTTAGCCTCGGGTTTATCTTGTCCGGTTGGTTTTAAAAACGGCACAGACGGCAACATCAAAATTGCAGTCGATGCGATTAAAGCGGCGGCTAGTCCGCATCACTTTTTATCAGTGACCAAAGATGGGCGTTCAGCGATTATCTCCACCACTGGCAATGAAGATTGCCACGTCATTTTGCGCGGTGGCAAAACGCCCAATTACGATGCTGAAAATATTGAAGCAGTGTCTAAAGAGCTGGCAGCATCTGGCTTAAACGCCAAAGTGATGGTGGATTGTTCACATGCAAACAGCCAGCGCAATTATCTGCTGCAAAAGCAAGTTGCTGCTGATGTTGCGGCACAGCTCAATACTGGTGATGACCGTATTATCGGTTTGATGATTGAGTCACATTTGAATGAAGGCCGTCAGGATCACACCCCAGGTTGCGCGCTGGAATACGGTAAATCCATCACTGATGCATGCTTGGGTTGGGATGATACGGTGCAAATTTTAGACATGCTGGCTAACAGTGTGAAAGCCAGACGCTTTAAAAACCAGCAAGATGATGATAATTAAGGCTTAAATGCTTTAGTGGTATTCGGGTATAATTTACGGTTGTTTAATATTTAGTGTAAGAAGGATAAAAAATGCCTATTTACGATTATCAATGCAGTAGTTGCGGCCACAAGGCTGAAGTGATGCGCAAGGTGAGTGCGGCAGCGGTTGAAGCCTGCCCAGCTTGCGGTAAAGAGACGTTTGCCAAGCAAGTGTCAGCACCTAGTTTTCAGTTGACCGGCAGCGGCTGGTACGCCACGGACTTTAAAGGCGGCAGCAGTACTGCAAAAAAGACTGAAACAGCTGCTGAAGCTAGTGCTCCACCAGCTGCCTGCGGCACCGGCTGTGCCTGTCACTAACGAGTAAGTTATGAAAAAATATCTCATCACAGGCTTATTGGTGTTAGTGCCGTTAGTCATTACCATTTGGGTGTTGAAATCGCTCATCGGGATGATGGATCAAAGTCTGTTATTACTGCCGGAACAATGGCATCCGCATACCATTTTTGGCCGTGATATACCTGGTTTTGGTGTTATTTTAACCTTTGCCATCGTGTTCATTACCGGCGCTATCGCGACCAATTTCTTTGGTATGCAGATTATTTTGCTATGGGAAAAACTGCTTAATCGCCTGCCAGTGGTGAAGTCTATTTATTCTAGCGTTAAGCAGGTTTCAGATACATTATTTTCGGATTCTGGCAATGCGTTCCGTAAAGCCGTGCTGGTGCAGTTTCCGCATCAAGGCGCATGGACCATTGCTTTCTTGACCGGCACCCCTGGCGGTGATGTGGCGAATCATTTGCGTGGCGAATATGTCAGTGTGTTTGTGCCCACCACCCCCAACCCTACCGGCGGCTATTTCTTAATGATGCCTAAAGCCGATGTGATTGAATTGGAAATGAGCGTCGATGAAGCGCTTAAATACATTATCTCGATGGGCGTAGTTGCGCCAGCAAATAAATTACCCAAACTTTTAACTCAATAAATCAACAGTAAACACAATAATTATGATGCGTACACATTACTGCGGCCATTTAAACCGCGAACACATTGGTCAAACCGTAACACTATGTGGCTGGGCGCATCGTCGCCGCGACCACGGTGGTGTGATTTTTATCGACTTGCGCGACCGTGAAGGTTTGGCGCAAATCGTGATTGACCCGGATACCAAAGCAGCATTTGCAATCGCTGAAACCGTGCGCAGTGAGTTTGTGTTGAAAGTCGTGTGTAAAGTGCGCGCACGTCCTGAAGGTACCGTGAACCCTAATTTGCCTACTGGTGAAGTAGAAATGCTGGCTACCGAGATTGAAGTGCTGAACGCCTCACTCACGCCGCCTTTCATGCTAGATGACGAGAACCTAACTGAAACCGTGCGTTTAGAGCATCGTTACATTGACTTGCGTCGTCCGACCATGCAAAAAAATATGATGCTGCGTTATCGCGTGTCTAAAACCTTGCGTGATTATTTAGATACTAACGGTTTTATTGAAGTTGAAACACCGATGCTGACGCGCTCCACCCCTGAAGGTGCGCGCGATTATCTGGTACCTAGCCGCGTACATCACGGCATGTTCTTTGCGTTGCCGCAGTCACCGCAGTTGTTTAAACAATTGTTGATGGTGTCAGGTTTTGACCGTTATTTCCAAATTACCAAATGTTTCCGTGATGAAGATCTGCGCGCTGACCGTCAGCCAGAATTCACGCAAGTGGATATTGAAACATCGTTCATGGAAGAAAACGACATCATGGATTTGGTGGAAG
>NCHI01000002.1:50273-59934 GCA_002281815.1 Methylotenera sp. 24-45-7 | reverse complement strand
CCTGCATACATCATGAACCAGTTTTGGACCTTTATAAATTAAGCCACTATAAACTTGCACCAAGCTTGCACCTGCGGCTATTTTTTCAACTGCATCTGCGCCATCCAAAATGCCACCTACGCCAATAATCGGTAACGCGCCTTGCAAACGTTGCGACAATAATTGAATCACTTTGGTAGATTTATCGCGCACTGGCGCACCGGACAAGCCGCCGGTTTCATCAGCGTTTTGCATGCCCTGCACCATGTCACGCGCGAGCGTAGTATTGGTCGCAATCACGCCGTCAATTTGATGCTGCATTAATAAATCGGCGATTTCATGCACTTGCTCGGCTTCTAAGTCAGGCGCAATTTTCAATGTCACAGGCACATACTTACCGTGTGATTGTGCCAACTCAAGTTGCGCTTGCTTGAGTGTAGAAAGCAGTTGCGACAAGGCTTGTTTTTCTTGTAAAGCGCGCAGGTTTTTAGTGTTGGGTGAAGAAATATTGACAGTGACATAGCTTGCATAGGCATATACTTTTTGCATGCAGCGTAAATAATCATCTACCGCTTTTTCGTTAGGTGTATCAAAATTTTTGCCAATATTAATGCCAAGAATACCTTTGAATTTAGCAGCCTGCACGTTGGCGATTAAATGATCTACGCCTAAATTATTGAAACCGAATCGGTTAATGATGCCCTGCGCTTGTTTCACTCTAAACAATCTAGGTTTTGGGTTGCCAGGTTGTGGGCGCGGCGTTACCGTGCCAATTTCAATAAAGCCAAAACCCAGTGCTGCCATACCATCTATAACAGCGCCGTTTTTATCCAAACCCGCAGCTAAGCCAACCGCATTAGGAAAAGTAAGACCCATGACTTGGCGTGGCTGACATGCTGGCGCTGCTGGATATAGATTCAGCAAACCTAATTGCTCCGCATAACGCAGGCTTTTTAAGGTGTAGTCATGCGCAGTTTCAGCGTCTAATTGAAATAATAAGGGCTTTAAAATTGAGTATGTATTCATAGCGTAATTTTAGCTTAAATAGCGGTTACCGTCATAAGCAGGTGTAGTCACTTACTACTGGCAATGGCATAATGTTTGCATCATTCATCTGCTAGACACCTCTGCACCAATGGCAAAAAATCAGGTATTACAACTTTTAGGTGGCATAACGCCGCAACAGTTTTTAGCCGAATACTGGCAAAAAAAACCTCTGCTCATCAAGAACGCGATTCCTGATTTTGAGGGTTTGCTTAGCCCAGACGAATTGGCTGGTTTAGCTTGTGAAGACGAAGTGCAGTCGCGTATCGTCGAGCAGATTAATGGCACATGGCATGCGAATCATGGACCATTTAATGAACAAGACTTTGCCCGACTTCCGGAACAGCCCGACCCTGACCATCGCTGGACATTATTGGTACAAAGCGTTAACCATTTCATACCCGAGGCCAGCGCTTTGTTACAGCAGTTTAATTTCATTCCGCATGCAAGGCTGGATGATTTAATGGTGAGTTACGCCCCAGATGGCGGCGGTGTAGGACCACATTTTGATAGCTATGATGTATTTTTATTGCAAGGTCAGGGCAAGCGTTTATGGCGTATTAGTGAGCAAACGGATTTAAGCTTAATCGCCGACGCACCCTTACGCATTTTAAAAAACTTCGACACTGCCCAAGAATGGCTATTAAGCGCAGGCGATATGCTGTATTTACCGCCACATTTAGCACATTGGGGTATTGCCGTGAGTGACGGCGGTGATGACTGCATGACTTACTCGATTGGTTTTCGTGCGCCTAAACACAAAGAACTGGCTTCGGAGTTCTTGGCCTACATGCAGGACAAACTATTACAAGACGATACTGCCCTGCCCGGTATTTATCAAGATGCAGACCTGCCTCTGCAAACACATGCCGCCGAAATCAGCACGGCAATGGTGAGTAAAGTTGCTACCACTTTAAACAATATTCAATGGTCAGAACATGATGTTGCCGATTTTTTAGGGAGTTATCTTTCTGACCCCAAACCAGATATATTATTTGCCGCTAATAAGAAAATTAGCCTAAGTCAATTTAACAAAAAAATATTGCAAAGCGGTATTGTGCTTGACCTCAAAAGCCAAATGCTTTTTAGCGCGCAAATGTTTTATTTGAATGGTGAGGCGCTTAAGTTGGATGGTGCACAGGTCGAACTGATGCAGCAACTGGCCGATGAGCGCCAATTAAGTGCCGAAGCGCTGGCTAGACGCATCGATCAAGCCCTGCTCGAAAAACTGCATGTGTGGTATTCAGCTGGCTACATTCAACTCATGGATGACGAATAGCATGAGCGACTCAAGCTTGATTCCTGACCAAATAATGAGTGGAGAAGCCTTATATGCGCAAGCCATTCAGTTAGTTTTAGCCAAAGCGCAGCACCAGTTATTGATTTTTGATCAAGACCTAAGTCGTGGTGACTACGCCAGCCTTGCAAGCTACGAAATTCTAAAGAACTTTCTTAGCGCTAATATTGCGAGTGAAATCAGAATTGTTTTGCAACATGCTGATTATTTTCAACAAAAATTCCCCAAGCTCAATAACTTACTAAAAATTTATCAACACAAAATGCATGTACATGTTGTCGGCAACGGCCTAAAAAATATTAAATCGTGTTTTATTGTGGCAGACAGCATGCACTACATCAAACGCATTCATATTGATCAAGCACGCTTCCGTTTCGCCTTTAATGACCAAGAAAATGTTGAAATTTTGCGTAACCAATTTTTAGAACTAGAAGCCGCAGCGCAAGATAAGGTCAGTGTCACAACCCTAGGTATTTAAGGGGCAAGCGGCGAAAAATACAAATAAAAACGAGCAACTTTTCATCCTAATTGAATAAGATTGAAAAAAGTTTGACAAATCCAAGAACTTTTTCTAAAAAAGCGCGATAAAACCTTAAAAGGTACTGTTTTTTTTCATAATTACTGGTAGAATTTGCGCCACTCGGTATGCTAATTAGTTAATAATTTTAAGTAGTTATCGAAAAAAGTTTTTTAACAAGTCCCAACCTTTAAGGAAATCAAAATGACACGTTCACTTTTACTTGCTGCATTGTTAGCTCTTGCTGTTACTGCTTGCGGTGAAAAAGCTGCTGAAGCTCCTATGGAAGCTGCTCCAGCTGTTGAAGCACCAGCTGCTGAAGCTGCTCCTGCTGCTGAAGCTGCACCAGCTGCTGAAGCTGCTCCTGCTGAAGCTGCACCAGCTGCTGAAGCTGCTCCTGCTGAAGCTGCTAAGTAATTTTAGCTGAGTAATTTTCAGTTAGTTATGAAAAAAGCCGACTTTTAGTCGGCTTTTTTTATTTTCTTTGCATCGACTTCACGAGCTAAGCAATCACCCGCCAATCAAAACCTTGCAGCTGATCTGCAACACCCACCCAACTCACATCACAAGCTAATACTTGCGCTAATGCGGTTTGCGCTAGCAACGGCGTATTATTTTTAGCGCTCAAATGCGCCGCAAGCACATGCTGCAATTTACTACGGTCCAACTTAGAGAGCAGCTGCGCAGAATCCTGATTATCTAAATGGCCCAATTCACCACCTACACGCTTTTTCAATGACCATGCATACGGGCCATTTTGCAGCATAGTCACATCATGATTACACTCCAGCACCAATGCACTGCATCCATTGAGTTTTTGCTCGATGTGCGGCGTAGTGCGCCCCACGTCTGTCAGCACACCTAATGCGCGAGCACCATCAGAAAATACGCACTGTATAGGCTCACGTGCATCATGTGGCACCGGAAACGGTTGTACCTCAACATCGCGTATCGCAAACGTAGAATGACTATCAACCACATTGAGCTGTAATGCATGCTGATTAGGAAAGTAGCGGCTGGCCATTTTAAGCGTGCCATAGGTCAGCCATAACGGGATGTTGTATTTAGCCGCAAACTTGAATGCGCCGCTGGCATGATCGTCATGTTCGTGGGTAATAACAATGCCGTTAATATCGGAAGGCTCAAGCTGCAAGCGCGCCAGCCTTTGCTGCGTCTCTTTAAGACCAAACCCGCAATCGAGCATGACGCGGGTTTGGTTAACTTCTACCACTAGCGCATTACCAGCACTACCACTTCCTAGCGAGGCAAAGCGCATGAAAACTCCAAAAACTATTTCAATTGTTCGTACATGAGCGCAATAATGCGGTTTGCGGTAGTCGTGGCAATGCGCTTGCCTTCACTATCTACGACAGTAACATCCGCATTGCCGTTATCGCTATCTGCAACTTTAATACGGTATTGTTTTTCTAGGTTAGCTTTCGCTGACTTATCATCCTTACCCCAGAACTTCAGGCTGTCAACAATGCCTTTCTCTTCTTTTTTCTGTGGTGCTGCGGCAGCTTCTTTCTCATCATCACCCCAGAATTTCAAGCTATCGATTAAGCCTTTCTTTTTCTTAGTTCCGGTATCCACTTCAATGTCGGCATAACGCACAAAGAACAAGCCATTTGAGCGGTCTTTGTCTTCAATCACAAAACCAATACGGTCTAAAGCTAGGCCAACGCGACGCCAGGCGCGATCAAACTGATCGTTGAGTACTAATTTTGCACTACCATCAGACTCTTTAACTACTTCAGCACGCTTTACCACCACGGCCTGCGCCAAGATTGTTTTAGATTTTTGCTCTTCAACACCCAGCTTCACCATCAGGCGGCGCAGTAATTCAGCATCAAATTCAGCATCGCTAGCTTCTGCTGGTGCTGATTTTTGCGAGTCCAGCGCATATCCGGTTTCAAAAATACCCAGATTGTTAACCACTCGTGTTTTGCCATCATCCGGGGTACCTGAAACAGAGCGATGTGACATATAAATCTCTGTAGTTCCCTCTTCAGAACCACGGTCTAGACGGGTACGGAATTTTTTCCTATCCGCAATACCTGACAGCTTGTCTAACCATCTGTCGAATTTGTCTAGCGCGCCACCAGATTCATCTTTTTTAATCGCGTCGCTTTCAATCCATTCCGTTTCCATGACGCCGATTTGCGCGTTTTCCACACGCACGGCAAAACCCATGTCTAACCAAAACTCACGTATCACTGGCCAGATTTTTTCAGCCGGCGCGTTCACCACCAGCCAACTTTGACCGCCGGCTCTTTCTAATCGCACACCTTCCGGATTTTGCAATACCTTCTCAACGCCAATCTCTTGGCCTTCCAAGGCTTGGGTATAAGATGAATAGCTGGTACTGCCAGGAATCGAAAAAGTGTCGTTGCTAGGACTAACCGTGAGATCTGGCGGCACTTCGAGTGGGCGTGCACGACTTGCACCTTTGTAATCAGGGGTATTGTTGATAAACGGAATGGAATCACAAGCTGTGAGACTAGACAGTAATAAAACCGGCACTAAAACTGATAAGGATTTAGTTTTCAAGCTTTTATTAGTAATGTGGGCCAACGCGTTGTTCACTTGTTTCATTCAAACCTCTTTTTAAGACATGTAGTGCATTTTAAAGAATTTGTGCCGCCTGAGCAGCGTTACGCAACACATCGTGATAATGTGCAGACAGGTTCACCAATGGCAAACGAATGCCCGTTTTAATCAATCCCATTTGTTGCAGCACCCATTTCACCGGAATTGGGTTAGCTTCAACGAATAATTTTTGGTGCAAGGCAAATAACTTTGCATTAATTTCACGTGCCGTTGTGATGTCGCCAGACAACGCAGCCATACACATCTCATGCATTAGCTTAGGCGCCACGTTGGCAGTGACAGAAATAACCCCTTGGGCTCCCAGTAACATCAGCGGCATTGCCGTCGCATCATCGCCACTGTAAACAGCAAAACCCTGAGGCGCACGAATTAATAAATCCGTACCGCGCTCTATACCGCCTGTCGCATCTTTAATGCCGACAATATTTTTATGCGCGGCTAACCTAAGCGTTGTATCGTTGCTGATATCGCAACCGGTACGGCCAGGCACATTGTAAAGAATTTGTGGAATATCGACCGCGTCGGCAACCGCTTTAAAATGCTGATACAGACCTTCTTGTGTGGGTTTGTTGTAATAAGGTGCAACCAACAGGCAGGCATTAGCGCCTAATTCTTTCGCTTTTTGCGTCAGCACAATCGCTTCTTTAGTTGAGTTCGCACCGGTTCCGGCAATCACCGGCACTCGACCGTTGACTTGAGTAACTGCTGTTTTAATTAACAGGCAATGCTCTTCAAAATCAACAGTAGGCGACTCACCTGTCGTGCCTACAATCACAATGCCGTCTGTACCCTGATGAATATGATGATCAATCAACGCGTTTAAAGACGGAATATCCAAGCGCCCATCTTCAAACATGGGCGTTACAATAGCAACTAAACTACCTTGCAACATAGCAAACCTAAACGATTCATAATTCATCATTTTAACTTAAAAGATTGATAAATAAACACTCTCTAATCGCTAAACTTAAATGCATCTCAGACACTCCAATTAAGGTGCAGCAAACCCCGGTATATTTATCGCTTTTGAACGCAGCGTTTAAAGGCCAAAAGCGTTATAATTAGCCCATTCTAATGCTGCTTAACCAGACCACAAATTTGATATGAGTTTTGACCTGCATCACTACATTATGATTTTAATCGGCACCGTGTTCGTGAATAACATTGTGCTGGTGAAAATCCTTGGTTTATGTCCGTTCATGGGTGTGTCCAAAAAACTCGAAGCGTCTATCGGCATGGCCGGAGCAACGGCGTTTGTGTTGAGCATAGGCTCCATGACCAGCTGGGGAATTAATCAATATTTGCTCGAACCTAACGGCTTGATGTATTTACGCACACTTTCTTTTATTGTGATTATTGCTGGCGTAGTGCAGCTTACCGAAATGGTGATGGAGAAAAACTTTCCAGTACTTTACCAAGGTTTAGGTATCTTTTTGCCGCTGATTACCACCAATTGCGCAGTATTAGGTATTCCGCTACTCAACGCGCAAGCAAGCCACAGCTTTGTGGAATCACTGTTTTTTGGTTTGGGTGGCGCACTTGGTTTTTCATTGGTACTTATTTTGTTTGCATCCATGCGCGAGCGCCTTGAGGCTGCAGACGTACCGTTGGTGCTCAAAGGTTCTGCCATCGCCATGGTAACTGCTGCGCTGATGAGCTTGGCGTTTATGGGCTTTGCCGGTCTAGACAAATATTAAGCACAAACAGCCAAAAAAACTCTGCTCAAGTGACTACTAAAAATTTATCAATCCTAGTGATACGTAACAAGTGATATGTTATTAACTTCTCTTTATGTGATGCTTGGCCTGGCCATCGTTTTGGGCATTTTATTGGGCATTGCAGCGCTACTGTTTAAAGTCGATGGCGACCCACTGGTGGCACGTATCGATGCAATATTGCCACAAACCCAGTGCGGCCAATGCGGTTACCCCGGCTGCAAACCCTATGCCACCGCCATTGCAAAAGGCGAGGCTGACATTAATCAATGCCCACCTGGTGGCGATGCCGGAGTACATGCGCTAGCTGATTTGCTAGGGGTGGAATATAAACCGCTGAATGCCGAACATGGTGCGCCTAAGCCTAAGTCTGTAGCTTTTATCGATGAAGCGACTTGTATTGGTTGCACATTATGCATACAGGCATGCCCGGTAGACGCTATTTTAGGCGCTGCCAAGCACATGCATACCATCATCGCTTCAGAATGTACTGGTTGCGAGTTATGCGTTGCGCCATGCCCGGTCGATTGCATATCCATGCAGCCGGTTGAAGAAACCCCAGATAACTGGAAATGGAAATACCCTGTGATACCGATTAAAGCCATGCCCGCATCGGGAGGGGCAGCCTGATTATGCAGTCGATTATAGAGTTCGCATCCAAATTAATTGGGGCAAAAGCTGCGCCGCAGGAAGTTTACAAGTTCAACGGTGGCGTGCATCCGTCTGAACATAAGCAGGAATCGACGCAAAGACCGATTTCCAAATTAGCGATTCCTGAAAAGCTAGTGCTGCCTTTACGCCAGCACGTAGGTTATGTGCCTAAAATAAAAATCAAAGTGGGCGATTATGTGCTCAAAGGCCAGATGCTGGCAGAGGCGGAAGGCAGTGTATCGGCAGCAATACACGCTCCAACATCTGGCACTATCACTGCAATCGGCGAAGCTATTATTCCACATCCGTCAGGCTTGCCGGACATGTGTATAAGCATTCAGCCAGATGGCAAAGATGCGTGGACTACATTACACCCTATCGACTGGCGCAACACACCAAAAACGGAGCTGGTCGCAAGTCTGCGTTTATCAGGCATTGTTGGTTTAGGTGGCGCAACTTTTCCCACGCATATCAAAGTGCGTGCCGATGGCAAGTCAAGCGTGCATACATTAGTGATTAATGCCGCAGAGTGCGAGCCTTACATCACTTGCGATGACATGCTAATGCGTGAACATGCTGATGAAATCGTGAAAGGCATGGAAATCGTCAAACACTTACTCGGCGCACAACACTGCATTGTGGGTATTGAAGACAACAAACCTGAGGCTACCGCCTCTATGGCTAAGGCTTGTAAAGCACTGGCTGACAGTGCGGTTAAAGTAGTGCCCACTTTGTACCCGAGTGGTGACGCACGTCGTTTGATTCATCTACTGCTGGGCACAGAGATTCCGCATGACAAACGCTCAACCGACGTCGGTATTCAGGTATTTAACGTGGCTACGGTGCGCGCTATTTATCGTTACTTTAATTTTGGCGAGCCGTCTTTGAGTCGCATAGTGACCATGACTGGCAGCGTTACAAAACCGCAAAACTTTGATGTGTTGTTTGGCACGCCGCTACAAAACCTGATTGCCGCGGCAGGTGGCGCCAACAAAGATACCACCCATTTTATTATGGGGGGCCCCATGATGGGGTTTGACCTACCCACCACTGAAGTACCAATTACCAAAGCGGCTAATTGCATTATTGCCGCCACGCCTAATTTATTTGCACCTGCGCCACCCGCTATGCCGTGCATTAGATGTGCGCGCTGTGCAGATGCTTGCCCGGTGAACCTACAGCCACAAGAGCTATACTGGTTTGCTAAATCAGACAATTTTGAAAAAGCCAGAGATTACGATTTATTTGATTGCATCGAGTGCGGCTGCTGCAGTTATGTGTGCCCAAGCAACATTCCTCTGGTGCAATACTACCGCTATGCTAAGAGCGAAATCATTGCTACTGACAAAGCAAAAGAAGCGGCAGACTTAGCGCGCGAGCGGAATGAGTTCCGGTTGGCGCGTATTGAACGTGAAAAACTAGAGCGCGCACAAAAACATGCAGAACGCGCTGCAAGCAGCAAAAAAGAAGAAACACCGGAAACCGCTGCCGCAGAAACCAGCACTGCGCCAATAGTTGATGATGCTAAAAAAGCCGCTATCGCTGCTGCAGTAGAACGCGCAAAAGCCCTCAAGCAGGCTGCCGCGCAAAGCGAAAATACGTCTGACAATACACTTGCAAGCGGCGACAGCGAGCAGGCAACAATAGATAAACAAGCGAAGATAGCAGCGGCAATAGAGCGTGCTAAAGCGCAAAAACTGGCATCTGCGCAGACTGCAACAGCAGAAACAACTAATACAAAAGCAACTGATAATAGTAAAGCTGCTTCAGAACCAACATCAGCAGCTGACGCTGAGCAGGCAAAAAAAGATAAACAGGCGTTAATTGCAGCTGCGATAGAACGTGCCA
>NCHI01000002.1:0-50170 GCA_002281815.1 Methylotenera sp. 24-45-7 | reverse complement strand
CTGAAAACGTTAGCCCTGCGGTGCAAGCTGAAATCAGCAAAATTGATGCAATTCGCGAAAAAGCGCATATTGTGGATAGCGCTAGCAATGAAGAAAACAAATCTAATTAAGCAAAGATAATATTGAGTTAGGAAAAATATTGAACCGCTCACCTTACGTTAGCGACGCCCCCAGCGTCAGTATCATCATGCTTAAAGTGTTGTTGGCACTTGTGCCTGGCATTTTCGTTTATGCCTGGGTATTTGGTGGTGGAATTTTAGTCACCATCAGCTTGGCGACTTTAACTGCGCTTATTGCCGAGGCGGCTTTATTAAAGATTCGTCAACGCCCGATTAAACCTTATTTATCTGACTTAAGTGCAGTTGTTACTGCTTGGCTATTGGCTTTGTCTTTACCACCATTAGCGCCGTGGTGGTTAGTGGTGGTAGCAACACTATTTGCAATTATTGTGGCGAAACAACTTTACGGTGGTTTGGGCTACAACCCGTTTAATCCTGCGATGGCAGGCTATGCCGCCATGCTGATTTCATTTCCCATTATTATGACTAAATGGCCTGCACCATTATTACTGGCACAAACACCATTAAGTTTTATGGATCAACTGGGCTACATTTTTGCGCACACACTGCCCAGTGGGGTGACTATGGATGCCGTGACGTCCGCCACGCCACTGGATTACCTTAAAACTCAACTTATGCTCAAGCAAGAAGTCTCTGCTATTACGCAAGCACCTATATTTGGCGCTTACGGTGCCAAAGGTGGTGAGCTAGTCACAGTAGCTTATTTGCTTGGTGGCTTGTATTTAGTGCAACAACGCATTATCAGCTGGCATTTGCCTACAGCGTTTTTAGCAGCTTTGGCGGCAATATCGCTCATTTTTTATGGGTTTGATAGCGCACATTATGCAAATCCGCTGTTTCACTTAATGAGCGGCGCCTCTATGCTTTGCGCTTTCTTTATTATTACTGACCCGGTAAGTGGCCCTACTACGCCACGTGGTAAATTATATTTTGCCGCTGGCATTGGTATTTTGACTTATTTAATACGGGTTTATGGTGGCTACCCAGACGGGGTTGCATTTGCGGTATTAATTATGAATATGTTTGTGCCAATTATTGATGCTGCCACACAGCCACGCGTATTTGGCCATAAAGAATAACTGGTAACCCACATGCCTGAAACCTTAATAAAACATGCTTTAAAAACTGCGGCAACACTCACTGCATTTGCCCTAGTTGGCACGGCGTTGCTGAGCTATATATTTGCTATTACGCGTGCGCCCATTGAAGCTAGTGAGGCCGAAGCTAAACTTGCCTTGTTTAAGCAAATCATGCCGCAAGAAAACTTTGACAATGACATCCTTAAGCATGTAGTACAAGTTGCGCCCAGTCCTCTGCTTGGCAACCGCGCAGCAACACAAGCCAACATCGCTATGCTCAACAATCAAGTTGCTGGCGTTATTTTAGAGGCAGTTGCACATGACGGCTACAGTGGCGATATTAAACTGCTGATTGCTTACCGTGCAGATGGTGCTATCAGTGGTGTACGTGTGTTATCGCATAAAGAAACACCTGGGCTAGGTGATTATATTGACATCGCACATGGTGACTGGATTAAAGCTTTTGATAATGAATCTTTAGCAAAAACCCCTGCCCAACAATGGCAGGTGAAAAAAGATGGCGGTAAATTTGACTATATGGCGGGCGCGACAATTACACCGCGTGCGGTAGTCAAAGCTGTGTTGAAGGCTACGCAATATTTTGAAGAAAATAAGCAAAGCTTGCTGGCAGAGAATATTGCAACTAACACCAAGCAGCAAAAGTGAGATGAATCATGAACACCTATAAAGAAATCACCTTAAATGGTCTTTGGAAACAAAATCCCGGCGTCGTGCAACTGCTGGGTTTGTGCCCAACGCTTGCCGTCACTACTACTGCCGTTAATGGCTTGAGTCTAGGGCTTGCTACTGCTTTGGTCATGGCAGCGGCCAACGGTTCAGTTTCACCGGTGCGCAGATTTATTCCTAGCGAAATTAGAGTGCCAGTATTCATACTGGTGATTGCTGCATTAGTGACAGTAATTGACATGTCGATTAACGCCTTCGCGCATCCACTCCACAAAGTATTAGGGATTTTTATTCCGCTCATAGTGGTGAATTGTATTGTGCTGGCGCGCGTAGAGTCTTTTGCGGCTAAAAATGCACCCGTGCCGTCGATTGTAGATGGCTTTATGATGGGTAGCGGGCTTGCTTTAGTGTTAGGTTTGTTGGGCGGCATGCGCGAAATTATTGGCAAAGGCACGCTGTTTTCAGGCTTGGATTTAGTATTTGGTGTTGAGGCCAAGCAGTTCGTGTTAACTGTTATTCCTGATTATCAGGGGTTTTTATTAGCAGTATTGCCGCCAGGAGCATTTTTAGGATTGGGTGCCTTAATTGCCCTGCGTAACTGGGCAGAAATCAGAAAAACGCAAAAAGCCAGCACACCTGACAACCATCTAAAACCTGCGCTCAGTCACTAATCTATTAGGCAGTTATGAATGCACAGCAACGCATTGAGATTTTTAAACGCTTAAGCGTTGCTATTCCTAACCCGACGACAGAACTTAAACACAACTCGACGTTTGAGTTGCTAATTGCAGTGATTCTCTCAGCGCAAGCCACCGATAAAGGTGTGAACATTGCCACCGATAAACTTTTTGCGGTAGCCAACACCCCAGAAGCGATTCTAGCTTTAGGCTTGGCAGGGCTGGAAAGTTACATCAAATCCATAGGCCTATATCACTCCAAAGCCAAAAATGTATTAGCGACCTGTCAGCAGCTCATCAATCTACATCAATCACAAGTACCCAATAATCGCGCAGCATTAGAAGCGCTGCCCGGCGTAGGCAGAAAAACCGCCAACGTCATTTTAAATACTGCCTTTGGTGAACCAACCATTGCTGTTGACACCCATTTATTCAGACTAGGTAATCGTATCAATCTGGCAGCGGGTAAAACCGTACTCGAAGTCGAAAAAAAATACCTTAAAACCATTCCTAAGGCGTATCTAAAAGATGCGCATCATTTGCTGATTTTGCATGGCCGCTACACCTGTACCGCACGTAAACCCAAATGCGGCACATGCTGCATAGTCGATTTGTGCGAATACAAAGCAAAAGAATATTCAATCTAACATGACAAAAGTAGCCAGCAGCATCGTTATAGGTAACATACCTAGCGCAGAATTAGCCGCCAAAGCGGTACGCAATGCCATGCAAAAAGCTGACATCAGCGTTGCAAACAGCGTATTGCTGTTTCTCACTTCCGAGTTTGCCAGCGCGCCTCAAGCTGCTATCAAGGCTGCGGCAAAAGCAGCCAATTGCACGCAAGTAATGGGCTGCTCTGCCAGTGGTATTTTCACTGAGGAGGACTGGGTGCTGGATGCCCCCGCCGCTGCGGCCATGGTATTTGGTGGTGATATTTCTTTAGCTTCGGTAAAAAATCACACTAGTCCCCAGCAGCCTTTACTCACACTTACCGCACCCAACGCGATTAACAGCACCTGGCTTAGCAATGCTCATCAGCGTTACGGCGGCGTATCTGGGGATGCTATTGGTCAAGGGGAATTTTCAGTGTGGCAAAACGCCAAAGGTGAGTTATCAGGCTATGTCGATGCCGCTTTTAATGGTGTTGAAGTAAGCACTGCGACTTCACACGGTTTACAGTTGCTCAACCAGCCGCAGTGCATTGAACGCATACAACAATTTGATTTGTTCCAACTTTCGCAACAAACCGCTTTAGCCTCATTACAAAAAGCATGGAAATTTCACAGTAAAGCCGATGTCGCAATCCCATTGCATCTGATGATGGCGGTCTATGCTGATAGTGCCGAGGCAATTACTGCCGGTAACTATAGTCAAACCAGCATCATTGCCAGAAATGAAGACACAGGCAGTGTTACATTGGCGCAACCATTAACAGCTGGGCAATTTGTGAGCTGGGGTTTGCGCGACCCGCTAGTTGCTGAGGCAGACATGAGCCTAATCAGTAATCGTTTAGCCTCAGAACTAGCAACACCAGCCAGCTTTGGTTTGATGTTTTCTTGCTTAGGACGCGGGCCGTATTTTTACGATGGCATAGACCGTGATCTAGAAATAGTGAAACACACTTTTCCTAACATGCCTTTACTGGGATTTTATGGAAATGGTGAAATTGCCTATATCAACGGTCATAATCAGCTGTTACCTTATTCTGCTGTGTTATCTTTATTTTCTTCACCAACCATACATGAAACTTGATTGTTCACTATGAGCTTATATAACCCCAGCCGCGATCAGGCGCGACAATTTTTATTTGATGCTTGGGCAAAATTCAAACAGCAATCAGTACTCACCGATTTAGAAAAAATTGCGGTTGAAGTGATACAGATGCATCCCGAATATCACGCCATTTTAGATGCGCCTGAACGTTATATGACCCAGCAGTATTTTCCAGAGATGGGCGAGACTAATCCGTTTTTGCACATCAGTTTGCATTTATCCATCATTGAACAAATCAGCATTAACCAACCTATCGGCATTGCACAGGTCTATGCTACATTACTAGAGAAATATAAAGACAAGCATTTAGCACAACATGATGTGCTGGACTGCCTAGCTGAAACAATATGGCATGCACAAAGAAACAATTGTGGTTTAGATTCAGCACATTATCTTGGTTTGCTTCATCAAAAAATCGGAACGGTATAGTGAAAGACAATATCAATAACTGGTTAAATGAACATGGTGACTATTTATATCGCTTTGCGCTGGCAAGGCTGAAAGACCCGCACCACGCCAAAGACGCTGTGCAGGAAACTATGCTAGCGGCGATTAAAAATAATAGTTATGAAGGTGAGTCGGCGGTGAGAACTTGGCTCACTGGCATACTCAAACATAAAATTATTGATCTGCAACGCAAACAAATCCGTGAACAGCCAGTGTCAGATATTATCGATTTAGACAACTCAGATACCAGCATGGATGACTTCTTTGACCAATCCGGACACTGGCTAGAACGTCAAACCCTCAATATGCCGGATGGCTCATTGGAGCAAAAACAATTTTTAACGATATTAGATGCCTGCATTAATAAACTGCCTGCAAAATTGAAGGCTATTTTTATGCTGCGTGATGTACAAGAAGTCGAAAATGAAAATATTTGTAAGGAACTCAATATCACGGCGACGAATGCTTGGGTAATGTTATATAGAGCAAGGATGGGATTAAGAAAATGTTTAGAGTTAAATTGGTCTTGAGGTAAAACTATGCCTACTTGTAAACAAGCCAGCAAACTCATTTCAATGTCTTTAGACCGCCCTTTGTCATGGTCAGAAAAAATGCAGCTTAAATTGCATCTTTTAATCTGCACGCCCTGCCGCCGTTTTAAAAAGCAACTCAAGCTACTAGCTGTTGCCTTGAAGCTGCGCAGAACGATGATAGAGAATGATCAGGATATCAAACTCCCGCTCGATGTAAAAAATAGAATTTTGCAGGCCAAAGAATCCGGTTCCATGCAGAAACCTGTTTAATTGATAGTTAGCTTTAATATTTTTATTTAAATAAAGGAAATCACCATGAACAAGACTCAAAAAACTATTTCTTTGGCTATTGGCGGCGCTTTTGCACTTTCAATCGCGGCAACCAGCATTCACGCAGCTGAAAATCCATTTGCTTTAAAATCACTATCTAGCGGCTACCAAGTGGCTGACAATCATGACGCCAAAATGAAAGACGGTAAATGTGGTACTGGCAAATGTGGTGGCAGCAAAAAAATGGACAAAGCGCATGAAGGCAAATGCAGTGCAGAAAAAGCCGCAGAGGGTAAATGCAGTGCAGAAAAAGCCGCAGAGGGTAAATGCAGCGCTGAAAAAGCCGCTGAAGGCAAATGTGGTGGCGATAAAAAATAATTCAGCTTTAATTATTTTTGAATAATGGCCATGCGTAGCCAAATTCAAGGTGCTGGTCTGGGGTTAAAGCGCGAGCTGATTCCCCAGATTCAGGCTAGTTTTGGGCAAGCTGAAATTGGCAATATTGATTTTTTAGAAATCGCACCCGAAAACTGGATTAATGCTGGTGGTAAATACAGCAAGCAGTTGGATTGGTTTGTAGAGCGCTACCCCATGGTGTGCCATGGTTTGTGTTTATCTTTGGGTGGTTTAAGCCCACTCAATACCGATTTTTTAAAGCAGGTAAAAACATTCCTGCAACAGTATCAAATCCCCATCTATACCGAACATTTAAGCTATTGCAGCGACGGCTTCAAAGGCGATCATGGTTATCTTTACGACCTGCTACCGATTCCGTTTACTGAAGAAGCGGTGCATTACGTTGCACAGCGCATACGACAGACTCAGGATATTTTGGGTCAGCAAATTGGCGTAGAAAACGCTTCTGCTTATGTAGCGGCCCCTGTTTCAGAAATGGACGAACTCACATTTATTAATGCCGTTATCTCTGAAGCAAATTGTTTGTTGCATTTAGACATCAACAACATTTATGTGAATAGCGTAAATTTTGGCTTCGACCCACATGTGTTTTTACGTGGCCTGCCCGGCGATAAAATCATTTATAGCCATATGGCTGGCCATTATCAACAAACGCCAAGCTTATTAGTAGATACGCATGGTGCAAATGTCATCGACCCAGTATGGGCGTTATTGGCAGATGCCTACCAATTATTTGGGGCTTTTCCAACACTGCTGGAACGCGACAACAACATACCGCCGTTAAATTTACTCATGCAAGAAATTAACAAAATTGCAGATTACCAGCATCAAGCAACACATCCTTTGAGCATTTCCGCAGCTGCCAACGCTGAAACAGTTTATTAGCCACTATGTCTGCACAGTTACCAAGTTTTCAGCGTTATCAACTTGAATTCACCGCTCGCCTGCGCGACCCTGCAAGCCACCCAGCCCCTGCTGGCGTGTCTGCTGAGCGCATGGCGGTTTACGATGAAATCGTATTTAATAATTTATTTGAATCGGTTTCGGCCTGCTACCCCGTAGCAAGCGCAGTGCTGGGTAAGCGAAGATGGCTTAAATTGAATCAGGCTTTCATGCGTGAATATTCAGCTGGCAGTCCTTTGTTTCGCAAAATTCCGGAACAGTTTTTACACTTTTTGCAGCATAGCGACTCGTTTAAAAATGACTTGCCGCCATATATTCATCAATTATGTCACTACGAGTGGATTGAGCTGCACGTTGGCGCTATGCCAGTGAATGACGACAGACCGCAGCTTAAAGAAACTTTAGATTTAAAATCTGGTATCGCGGTATTTAACCCGACTATGCAATTGCTGGATTATGACTATGCTGTACATAAAATTTCACCTAGAAAAAAACCTAAGCAAACACAAAATACACAACTATTGGTGTATCGAAACGCACAACATGAGGTGAAGTTTGTAGAGATTAATGCGGTGACTTACAACTTAATTACGCTGATGCAAGCGCAGGGTGTGGCTGGTGGGCATGCTTTGCAATTATTGGCACAACAACTCGGGCACCCACAGCCCGAGGTCATCATACAATTTGGCATGATGATATTAGAAGATCTGTGGGCGCAAGATATTATTATTGGTGTTACCACCTAAATTACTAATCAAACGCCTCGTTTTGGCGTTGCTCTAATGTTACTAGCAACTCTTTTTGTTGCGCTACGTTCATATCCCACCAAGCTTTAATTTCTTCGATAGTGCGATAGCAACCGTGACAAAAGCCTGTATCTTCATTCATACTACAAACGCCGATACAGGGTGACTCAACTTCTTCTTGCATTGGTTTAGACATAATTATGTATTCAAGTTTATTAAATTTTGTTTTCAAGTAAGTCGAGTATTAACTCAACACACCGTGACACTGTTTGTATTTTTTACCTGATCCACATGGACATGGATCATTACGGCCAACTTTAACACCGTCACGCACCATAGGCTGCGCTGAAACACCCTCTGGAGACGACTCTTGGTTGACACCCAGCGCTTCATCATAGGCTGCATGCTGATATTGCACGTTCTCAACTTCTACTGGTTTTTCCACAGCTTCAACATCGGCTTCAGTTTTCACTTGTACCAACATTGTCACTTTGGTCACTTCAGATTTAATCGTATTCAACAAGCCTTCAAACAGCTCAAATGCTTCACGTTTGTATTCTTGCTTAGGGTTTTTTTGTGCGTAAGAACGCAAATGAATACCCTGACGTAAGTGATCCAAAGCTGCTAAATGTTCACGCCAATGGTTATCCACACTTTGCAGCATGACGGAACGTTCAAACTGGCGCAAAATATCTGGGCTAGCTAGCGCTTCTTTATCTGCATAAGCCTTATTCGCCTCGGTAAGCACATAGTCACGTAATGTTTCTTCATGCAAGTCAGGATTATCTTCCAGCATTTTTTGCAGTGGAATATCCAAGCCAGTTTCTGCTTTCAACTCGCGCTCCAAAGCTGGTACATCCCACATTTCCTCCACGCTATCAGGTGGAATATGCGTAGCAATCATACTGATCAATACATCTTCACGCATCGCAGCGATAGTTTGACCAATGTCCGTTGCGTCTAACAGTTCGTTACGTTGCTCGTAAATCACTTTACGCTGATCGTTAGACACATCATCGTATTCCAACAATTGCTTACGGATATCGAAGTTACGACCTTCTACCTTACGCTGCGCGTTTTCAATGGCGCGGGTCACCCATGGATGCTCAATCGCCTCGCCGTCCGGCATGTTGAGTTTACCCATAATCGCTGATACGCGATCTGAAGCAAAAATACGCAGTAACTGATCTTCTAGTGACAGATAAAAACGGCTAGAGCCTACGTCACCCTGACGGCCAGAACGACCACGCAATTGGTTATCAACGCGACGAGATTCATGGCGCTCAGTACCCACAATATGCAAACCACCTGCGGCTAGCACTGCATCATGGCGTTTTTGCCACTCCGCTTTAACTTGCTCAATTTGCGTTTTCTTTTGCGCTTCGCTCAGCGTGCTATCAGCTTCAATCGCAATGATTTCAGGTTCAGGATTACCACCGAGCACAATATCAGTACCACGACCCGCCATATTGGTAGCGATGGTAATCACACCTGGGCGACCCGCTTGCACAATGATATGTGCTTCACGTTCATGCTGTTTTGCGTTTAATACCTGATGCTCCAGCTTTGCTTCATTCAACAAATTGGAGATTAACTCTGAGTTTTCAATCGAAGTCGTACCCACCAGTACTGGCTGACCACGGCTTTGACAATCTTTAATATCTTCAATGACCGCTGCATATTTTTCGCGCGAAGTTCGGT
Source organism: Methylotenera sp. 24-45-7 (assembly GCA_002281815.1). GTDB lineage: Bacteria > Pseudomonadota > Gammaproteobacteria > Burkholderiales > Methylophilaceae > Methylotenera. The sequence continues at coordinate 40,857 of NCHI01000002.1, read as the reverse complement.
AAACTTTATCCATCGCATCTTTACGCTGCATGTTGCGATGCGTAGGAATCACGACTGTTTCTAGGCCATAAATCTGGTTAAACTCATAAGCTTCCGTATCCGCAGTACCCGTCATACCTGACAATTTGGCATACATACGGAAGTAATTTTGGAAAGTAATCGACGCCAGCGTTTGATTCTCTTTTTGAATCTCTACATTTTCTTTGGCTTCCACCGCTTGATGCAAACCATCAGACCAACGACGGCCAGCCATCATACGGCCGGTGAACTCATCCACAATAATGATTTCACCATCACGCACCACATAATGCTGATCGCGATGATAAAGATTACGCGCACGCAACGATGCATATAAATGATGCACTAAAGTAATGTTAGACGCTTCATAGAGGCTAGAACCTTCAGGCAACAAACCGGCTTGTGCGAGTATTTCTTCAGCGTGTTCATGGCCTTGCTCTGACATCACCACATTTTGTGCTTTTTCATCCACCCAAAAATCGCCAGCACCTTCTTCTTCAGTTTGCGCTACTAATTTAGCTGCCACTTCATCAATTTGCTTGTAAAGCGCGATGCTGTCATCGGCCTGACCAGAAATAATCAATGGCGTGCGCGCTTCGTCGATCAGAATCGAGTCCACTTCATCTATCAGCGCATAATTTAAACCACGCTGCACGCGCTCTTCTGCGCTATACACCATGTTATCGCGCAGGTAATCAAAACCGTATTCGTTGTTAGTGCCGTAAGTAATGTCAGCAGCGTAAGCTAAACGTTTGGCTTCATTTTGCATTTGTGACAGGTTGATACCAATCGACAAACCCAAAAAGTTATACAGCTTGCCCATCCACTCCGCATCACGTTTTGCCAAGTAGTCGTTCACAGTAATCACATGCACGCCTTTACCGGTCAGTGCATTTAAATACGCCGGCAGCGTTGCCACTAGCGTTTTACCTTCACCGGTACGCATCTCGGCAATTTTGCCCGCATTGAGCACCATGCCACCAATCAACTGCACATCAAAGTGACGCATACCCAGCGCACGGCGGCTACCCTCACGCACCACAGCAAAAGCCTCTGGCAGTAATTTATCCAAGCTTTCACCATCGATATAACGTTGTTTAAATTCAGCAGTTTTAGCGCGCAAAGCCTCATCGCTAAGCGCCTGCATTGCCGGCTCTAGTGCATTAATTTGCTGCACTTTTTGCGCGTACTGCTTAACTAGCCTTTCGTTACGGCTACCGAATAATTTTTTGAACAACGTGGATATCATGAAATGAGAGACTTTCCGCTTGAGGATAATACTTGATGGTTAGTGTGTGAGTTAAGTATGAAATTGTAATCTGGAATTGCCGGAGAATTAATCAACCTGCGTGTAGTATATGTATGAGTCGTACATGTGCTTTATAAATTACAGTAGCCTATCAATTTACTTTAAGGTATTTACGCGGATCCAGAGGATTGCCCGCTAATCGTATTTCGTAATGCAAGTGCGGCCCTGTGGAGCGGCCAGTACTCCCTACTTCAGCAATCTTTTGCCCTTTTTGCACGCGCTCCCCAGCTTTAACAAACAATCTAGAGGCATGTGCATAGCGCGTTTCCAAACCTGAGCCATGATCAATCTTCACGATTTTACCATAATCAGGCGTCTGCTCGGCACTTGCAACGATTCCGCCAGCGGCCGCATAAATAGCAGTACCGGATTCGGCGGTGAAGTCTAATCCTTCATGAAACGCTTTATGTCCGTTAAAAGGGTCTAGGCGCCAACCAAAGCTAGATGAATTAAACGCAGCATTCACCGGGCTAATATTAGGTAAAGAATTTTTGAGTACACTTTGCTGTAAAAGTTTAGCTTCAACGTTACTTAAAAACTCGGTACTTAACTCGATTTTTTCTACCAGCTCGGCGATTCTGCTTTGTAGTTCTGCTTCAGTTAAAGGCTGACTCATCACCAAAGGGCCGCCACGGTTTGCTGTAGGCAGATTAACACTTGCATTCGGACTGGCATTGGAAATAGGGCTACCCATCGCTGGCACAGTATTCGGGCGCGCAGGGTTTGTTGTATTGTCTCTAGCTAAAGGCTTTTCACCTGCTAACTTTGCTAAACGATCGCTCTGCGCGTCTAAACGCATCATCCGTGCTTGCAACTCCCCAAGCTGCACTGCGTAAGCATCAAGATGTTTTTGCGGGTTATTGAACGAGAAACGTAAGTGACTTGAAATTAAAGATTTAACGCCCTGTTTTGAATGCACTGGCTGTGGCACAATGAATATCATTGCAATTAAAATAGCGACTACCAATATTGCCACTAAAGCCATGCTGATTTGCAGCAGCGACAGTGTTCTGGCTTTCGCCATATTATTTGAAACTAAAATGATGTTCATACTACCCCTAATCATTACCGGCAAATGAAACGCCATGCAACGATTTAATTCATTACTTAAGCACCCCGAGCTTAACGCGCTAAATACACGCAATCAGCAGTCACAGGCTGCACAAAAAATCTGGGAGGCGATTGCGCCAGCTGAAGTGACTAAACTTAGTCATGCCAGCAGCATTAAGAATCAGCAATTCACCGTGTATGCCGACAACAGCGTGGTTGCGGCAAAAATCAAACTTTTGTTACCTAGCTTATTGATTAAGCTACAAAAGCAAGAGTGTGAAGTTACTGCAATTCGGGTAAAAGTGCAAGTAAAATCTACCCCGCAAGTCAAAGCCGCAACACCAAGAAAGTTGAGTACGATTGCGGCTCAGCGCCTGAAAGCACTTGGTCACAAACTCGCTGGCACCCCACTCGGTGACGCCCTCAATAAACTTTCCAAAAACGCTGAATAAGCCAGCTCATCACCCTGCCTGCTAGCCCGCATCATCGCTATTGTGAGTGCTCATTATTAATGCAATAATGAGCCACTGTTACAATTTATTTACATAAATTCATAAGGAGTTCGTCACAGTAAAAGTTTAGGCATGCCTATGCTTAAATTTATGAAATTTAGCTTTATTCGCAACAAATGTTAAGTACTTGGTTTCATTTTCATACTAGTTTTACATGTCATACAGCAGCACTTAATAGCAGCGTAATTGATTAAAATTTAGATAGGGAGAAGTCATGTCAGTTGAACTAATGGTTGCCATAGGCGCCGCAATTCTAGCGGTGTTATATGGAGTAATAATGAGCAAATGGATTTCAGGGTTACCAGCTGGTAACGCGCGTATGCAAGAAATTGCCAGCGCGATTCAACAAGGGGCAGCAGCCTATTTGTCCCGTCAATACAAAACTATCACCATCGTCGGCGTCATCCTTGCAATTCTGATTGCCATATTCCTCAATATCGATACTGCCATCGGCTTTGTGATTGGCGCTTTACTGTCAGGTGCTTGCGGCTTTATCGGCATGAATGTATCAGTAAAAGCCAACGTGCGCACTGCGCAAGCCGCTACCAAAGGCATAGGCCCAGCACTAGATGTTGCGTTTAAAGGTGGTGCAATTACCGGCATGCTGGTGGTAGGCTTAGGCTTATTTGGCGTTGCAGGCTTTTATGCTTATTTGGGTGGTGAAGCAGCTACTGATTTAAATCCGCTCATCGGCTTGGCATTCGGCTCCTCACTGATTTCTATTTTTGCACGTTTGGGTGGCGGCATCTTCACCAAAGGCGCTGACGTAGGTGCTGACCTGGTAGGTAAGGTGGAAGCTGGCATTCCTGAAGATGACCCGCGCAACCCAGCGGTCATTGCAGATAACGTGGGTGACAACGTAGGCGACTGTGCAGGTATGGCGGCTGACTTATTTGAAACCTATGCAGTTACCCTAATTGCCACCATGGTGTTGGGTAGTTTGCTTATTACTACTGCAGGCGCGAATGGCGTGCTGTATCCGCTGATGTTGGGTGCAGTGTCTATCGTGGCGTCAATTATTGGTTGCTTCTTTGTCAAAGCATCGCCAGGCATGAAAAACGTGATGCCTGCGCTATACAAAGGTCTAGCAGTCGCTGGTATCTTGTCTTTGATTGCCTTCTATTTTGTCACCATGAAAATGTTTCCAGAGGGCTTAACCGCAGGTGACTTGGCCATATCAGCCAATCAGTTATTTGGCGCCTGCGCTGTAGGTTTGGTGCTTACTGCCGCATTGGTTTGGATTACCGAGTACTACACTGGTACTGACTACGCTCCGGTAAGACATGTTGCCCAAGCTTCGACTACTGGTCATGCTACTAACATCATTGCTGGTATTGGCGTTTCCATGAAATCAACCGCATGGCCTGTGCTTTCCGTATGTCTTGCCATCTGGACAGCGTATCACCTAGGTGGTTTGTACGGTATTGCGATTGCAGCAACTTCTATGTTGAGCATGGCAGGTATCGTGGTGGCTTTAGATGCTTACGGCCCTATCACTGACAACGCTGGCGGCATTGCAGAAATGGCTGAACTACCGAGCAGCGTGCGCGATGTTACCGACCCCTTGGACGCGGTTGGCAACACCACTAAAGCTGTCACCAAAGGTTATGCCATTGGCTCTGCGGGTTTAGCGGCATTGGTGCTGTTTGCAGATTACACTCACAAACTTGAAGGCGCTGGCATTGCGGTCAAATTTGACCTGAGCGACCCTATGGTCATCATCGGCTTGTTTATCGGCGGCTTGATTCCATTCCTGTTTGCAGCCATGGCGATGGAAGCTGTTGGCCGTGCGGCAGGTGCTGTGGTTGAAGAAGTACGCCGTCAGTTCCGCGACATCAAAGGCATTATGGAAGGCACCGCCAAACCTGAATATGGCAAAGCGGTGGATATGCTCACCACTGCCGCGATTAAAGAAATGATGATTCCATCATTACTGCCTGTCGCAGTGCCTGTGGCTGTTGGCTTGCTGTTAGGCCCAGTTGCACTTGGTGGTTTATTAATGGGCACCATCGTCACCGGCTTGTTTGTGGCTATTTCGATGTGTACCGGCGGCGGTGCATGGGATAACGCCAAAAAATATATCGAAGACGGCAATCACGGCGGCAAAGGTTCTGATGCTCACAAAGCCGCTGTTACCGGTGACACCGTAGGTGACCCGTATAAAGATACAGCAGGCCCTGCGGTGAACCCACTGATTAAAATCATTAACATTGTGGCATTGCTGATTGTGCCATTACTGTAAGGTAGTTTAGTCATGAATAAGGCGACTTCGGTCGCCTTTTTTATCTCTGAATGACTCCAATGCGGGCTTGAATTCAACCGGTCGATGCAACAGATTGGGCAAATCTTTCTGCCGGTGTTTGGTAGTTTAGTGTTTTTCTTGGGCGTTCATTTAACTTTCTCGCTACTGCATTGAGCTTTGCTTGTGAGTAATTGGCTAAACTCATTCCCTTAGGAAAGTATTGTCTTAATAGACCATTCGTATTTTCATTGGAACCACGTTGCCATGGGTGCCGTGGATCGCAGAAGTAAACCTTAACATCAGTTGCTAAGGTAAAGCGCTTGTGGGCTGCCATTTCTTTACCCCGGTCCCAAGTTAATGATTGATAAAGTTGCTGTGGTAACTTCTGTGCGTGCTTGATGAGTGCATTGACGACAGTCTCAGTATCTTTGCGAGCAACCTTTACCAGCATCACATAGCGCGTCTGGCGTTCAACGAGCGTGGCAATCTGGCTATGCGTATCACCAAACAACAGATCACCTTCCCAGTGGCCTGGTACCGCACGATCCTCTATCTCGGCTGGCCGCTCCCTAATTGATACTGTATCTAAAATCCTACCGTGAATATCATTCTTCTGAGTGTGATGACGTGAACGGCGCATCATTCGCGTACGCCGTAAATGCTGCACCAGCTCCTTTTTCAAAGCGCCGCGGGCTTGGATAAAAAGGCTACGATAAATAGTCTCGTGTGACACCTGGTAGTTCTCGTTATCTAGATAAGTGTGTTTTAGCCAACCAGCAATCTGCTGTGGCGACCACAGCAATTGAAGCTTGCTTGCCACAAGGTTCGCCAAGGCTTTATTCTCCGCCAATTTACAAGACTTAGGGCGATTGGCTCTGTCCCAAGTGGCTTGGTCAGCCTGGCTAGAGCGGTAATATTTAGAACCACCATTGCGCTTAATCTCTCGGCTAATAGTAGAAGGGTGGCGCCCGAGAGGCTTAGCGATAGAGCGAATCGACTGACCGGTCGCCAGACCACGCGAGATCTCTTCGCGGTCCGCTAAAGTCAGCGCTAATTTGGATCTCGACCGTTGATGCGATCGTATACCGCCAGTCTCAGAAAAAATACGTTGTATAGAGGAGTGGTTTCGATCAAATAACTGGGCAATCTGCTGTAGAGACTCCCCCTTTTGCCAGCGATCCCACATTAAAGCCTTTTGTGTATCTGTGTAATAAATTCTCGGACGTTGTTTCATTTGCAACACTCCTTCTGCTTACGCAGATTCTAGTGTGTTGCATCGACCGATTGAATTCAAGGGGACAAAGCGGCCGTTCAGTTGAGTTCTTCTGACTTCAGCAATCGGCGCTAAGCAGACGTTCAAGTTCACTTCTTACATCCTAATGTTGATGGTTAAAAGTAGCTTTAGGTGAAAAGGCTGCGATCATTGCAATAATTAAGCAAACGATACCAGCAATGGTAAATGTCCAAGGCACTCCTAATACAGCCACACCATAGCCAATTGCAGGATATGTAATAAGCCAAAAAGCATGCGTCCAAGCAAAGTGAGCTGCATAAGCTCTACCACGTTCAGTTTCTCCCGTATGTTCCGCAAGCAAAGTTGTGGAAGCAATCGCAATCAGCACTTGGCCGGCGCCATTCAAGAACCACAAAATCGCAAATACAGCCAAAGTCGGTTTTAAGAAACCAGGAATAAGCAATAATCCTAAAATGATACCGCCTAGCAATAAAGTACGCTCAGTCCAACGGTGGCGAAGTCCGTGCAACTCAGTATGATCATTTGCCACAGACTCATAACGGCCCGTGAATTTCCCTAGGAGTAAAGCCGTTATTGTTGAACCTAGTCCTAGACATGCCATCACAAATACAAACGAAGTCTCGCCTAATAAAAGTACATCTTTGATGTAAATCACGGAGGCCACAATTGCAACGGCGCCAGCGGTAGCCTCTGCGAAACTGAGTAAGAGAGCTCGCTTTAACGAAACTTCACGAAATAACACTTTGGTTCCATAACTCAATTCTTGAAAAAGAGTCTTCAGTTGGATTTTTTCAGCGATCTTATTTCTATGTGGAAATACTGTGGCAAATACCAATGCAGCTGAAAGCAAATAGGATAAAGAGTCCACCCAAAATAGCCACTTAAGCCCTAACAATGCAAATATCAACCCCGCAAGCGCTGGTGCTAACATGGCCTCCAGGTCTACAGCAACACGAGATATAGATAAGGCTTTGACGTAATGTTCACGACCAGCAATGTCTGGGATAGTCGCATCAAAAGTAGGCGTGAAGAAAGCAGTGGCAGCATTGATCAAAAAGATCATTACATAAATCTGCCACACACTGTCAATGAATGGAAATAACGCTAGTAAACCCAGTCGAACCATGTCTGCAGCAATCAACATATATTTCCGATTAATGCGATCTGCCAGAATGCCAGCAAACTGAGAGAACATCAGAAACGCTAGGATTCGTAACATTAAAGCATTGCCAATCACCACCGCTGCAGAACTTCCTTCAACCAATTGATGCGCAAATAATGCCAGGCCAATTGTGGTTAAGCCACTACCGATTAGTGAAATAAGTTGTGCAGAGAACAACAGCATGAAATTGCGGTTATGCGTCAGCGGACTTGCAAGAATTGATTTTAATTTTATATACAGGCTGGCCAAATTAAACTCCATCAATCTATTCAGAAAATTATTTATTCTGGTTGGTAAAGCTTATTATAAAAGCCACTTACTTTAACTTTAATTGTGACTGGCTTATCGCCACGGTTACGCCAATACCAACCATGTGTCCCATCAAACGGCGCGACAAAAGTCCCGTTTGCATTGGTTTGGTTTTTGTCTTTCCAATAGCTAGTAAATGCCTCACCTGCATTGGGTTGTTCTCCATGCATATCAAAATTCACTTTACCGCCATCAGTTGTCCAAGTAAAAACAAATTGTTCACCTTTTTTCATTAAAGCTTTTATTTCTGAACCTTCATCTTCTTGAAGTGTGATTGTCATTTCATCGCTACGAAAAGGCGCTCCACTTTTCACTACAGTGCTCGTTAATAATTGCTCAACAGGTTCAACTGCTATCGTATTAGGTGGTATCGATACAGCCTCTTCAATGGCAAGGGCAGCTGGTTGAATCTGTCTTGAACTGTCATTCAACGCAGTTAGTCCCAAAGCTTTTCCGCTACCAGTGGGATCTATTCCAAATTCTGCAGGTAATACAATGGTGATTAAAATAACGCCTGCAACTATCAAAGCAAGCGCTGTCGCTTTGATTAACTGGGGTAGTGATGGTAATGGCTGAGTAATGTTTGTAGTCATGTCTAAATCCTTAAATTGTGTTGAAGTAACCAGTAATTTGATAACCCATCAGTACGAATCCTGCTGTCATTAAAACGACATTCGCAGTGAAGGCCTGATGCTTGAAAGTCGCTGTCCGTCGCCAGAAGCTCATTGCTATCAGAATTGCAGCTAATGCGAGTAACTGTCCAATTTCTACGCCCACATTGAATGCGAGAATATTTGGCACAAGCCCGTCTTTAGATAATGTGAAGTCCTGTAATTTAGTTGCGAGACCAAATCCATGAAAAAAGCCAAAAATTAGCACTGCTGCTTTGGTGTTCGGCTGAAAGCCCAACACACGCTTTAAGCCACCAATATTGTCCAGCGCTTTATATACCACGGAGAGCCCAATGATTGCGTCAACAATATAGGGATTAACATGTGTGCCGCTAAGGACGCCATATAAAAGTGTAATGCTATGTCCAATGGCGAATAACGTCACATAGGCAGCGATCTCGCGCATTCGATACAAAAAGAAAATTACGCCAGTTAGAAACAATAGATGGTCGTAGCCTGTCACCATATGCTTTGCACCGAGGTAAATATACGGAATCAGCTGCATGCCACTGATTTGCTCAATGAACACCTTATCGCTTTCTGAAACGCCATGCGCAAATGCAGTTGTCACAAAAAGAAACAACAATAAAAGCGTCATCAACGCAATGAAACGAGGGTTATAGATGTCTGTAATCTTTTGCATTATTAAATCCTTTGTAAATATTTTAATCACGTTCCTAATCCACAATTAAGTTGGATTCACGTTTTCTATAAACTAGCTGATACAGCACAGGCAGAATAAGCAAGGTCAGTATCGTGGATGAGATAATGCCGCCTATTACTACTGTTGCCAGTGGTCTTTGCACCTCTGCGCCTGTTGAAGTCGCTAAAGCCATTGGCAGAAAACCTATGGCCGCAACTAAAGCTGTCATGGCTACAGGTCTTAGTCGTGTATAAGCACCATTTAAGATAGCATCATCCAACGATTGACCTTCTTCTCTCAGCGTACGAATGAATGAAATCATGACCAAGCCATTGAGTACAGCTACGCCAGATAGCGCAATAAAACCTACTCCTGCTGAGATAGAGAATGGAATATCGCGCAGCCACAGTGCTAGTACCCCACCAGTGAGTGCAAATGGCACACCACTAAATACCAATAAACCATCTTTAATACTGCCAAACACCATATAAAGCAGGATAAATACAATTCCTAATGCAAATGGCACGACGATTTGTAGGCGTTCACTGGCTGAAATGAGTTGTTCAAACTGGCCACCCCATGTCACCCAATAACCTGCTGGAATGCTCACATTGTCTTTAATGACAACTTGCGCTTCGTTGACGAATGAACCTATATCTCTACCTCGCACGTTGGCTGTCACTATCGTACGACGCTTACCATTTTCTCGTCCGATTTGATTAGGCCCTTGTACCACTTCTAAGTTAGCAATTTCACCTAATGTGACATAAGCAGCTTTACTGTCAGTGCTATTAGAAATTTTGATAGGGATACGTTTTAGTGCTTCAATATCACTACGTTGACTTTCTGGCATGCGTACCTGCAAATCAAACCTGCGGTCACCTTCAAAAATAGTCCCTGCACTGAAACCACCGATCGCAATGCTCACCGCCTCCTGTACATCAGCGACACTCAAGCCATATCGAGCAATCTTTTGTCGATCTGTATTGATTGCTAATACAGGCAAGCCAGTGATTTGCTCCGCTTTTACATCAGCAGCACCTGGTATTGTTTGTAATAGTTTTTCAATTTGTTTACCGACGTCAACCAAGGTATCTGTGTCATCACCGAATACTTTCACAGCTACATCTGCGCGTACCCCTGACAACAACTCATTAAAGCGCATTTGAATCGGCTGCGTAAACTCATAGTTATTGCCTGGTACTTTTTGAACTGCTTGCTCCATCGCAGTCACGAGTTGTTCCTTCGTTTGATATGGGCCATTCCACTCATCCTGTGGTTTCAGGATGATAAAGGTATCAGCCACACTAGGCGGTACGGGGTCAGTCGCAATTTCAGCCGTGCCTATCTTGGCAAATACTTTGTCTACTTCTGGAAATTTCTTAATCGTTTGTTCAAGTGAGTTTTGCATCTCTATTGCCGTACTTAAACTGGTGCCAGGGATACGTAAGGCATGCATAGCGATATCCCCTTCATTCAAGCTTGGAATAAATTCACTACCCATTCTAGTGGCTATTAATCCAGACAAAGTAATCACAGCGACCGCAACTGTGATGAACAATGCTTTATTTGCTAAAGCCATTTTGAGTAAGGGAAGATAGCCCTGTTTCAACATTCCAATTGCTTTGTTTTCCTTCTCTTCAATCTTGCCATTCATAAACAGAGCAACGGCAGCTGGGATGAAAGTCACTGAGAGAATCATTGCACCTACTAAGGCAATCACTACGGTATAAGCCATTGGGTGGAACATTTTTCCCTCTACGCCCGAGAGTGCAAAGATTGGAATATAGACGGCCATAATGATGAGCTGACCATAAATCAGCGCACGCCTTACCTCTTTGGTGCCGTCAAATACAATCGCAAACCGTTCCTCACGCGTTAGCTGTCTACCTACTCTTGCTTGCTCATGTGCCAGTCGGCGTAAGCTATTCTCTACAATCACAATCGCACCATCCACAATAATGCCGAAATCCAATGCACCTAAGCTCATGAGATTGGCGCTTACATGATTAGCCAGCATGCCACTAAAAGTGAATAACATGGCCAATGGAATAATGGCCGCTGTAATCAATGCCGCACGTAAATTGCCGAGAAATAAAAATAGGATGACGATGACTAAAGCAGCACCTTCGAATAAATTGGTCGCAACTGTGCTGATAGACTTATTCACGAGTGTAGAACGATTGTAAGCAGTATTCGCCTCCACGCCCTCAGGTAAGGTGCGGCGAATCTCCGCTAGCTTGGCTTCAACTTCTTTTGAGACCGTATGACTATTTTCACCGATAAGTAGAAAAGCAGTGCCTAACACAACTTCTTGTCCATTCTGGGTAGCTGCACCATTACGCAGTTCTTTACCAATCAGAATATCAGCAACATCCTTGATTCGAATTGGTACATTTTGAGTGCCTTCCATCGTGATATTGGCAATTTCCTCCATGTCTGTGACTTGTCCAGGCAAGCGCACTAGATACTGTTCACCGCTTTTCTCTATGTAGCCGGCACCGACATTGAGATTATTACGTTGCAGTGCCAGAATGACATCCTGTGCGGTTAAACCATAAGCCAGTAGTTTTTCTGGATAAGGTGCTACGTGAAACTGTTTGACATATCCACCCACCGAATTGATTTCAGTAACCCCTTTGACGGTACGTAGTTGAGGCTTAATGACCCAATCTTGGATTTCTCTAAGGTCAGTAGACGTATAAGCAGTGCCATCGGCTTTTTTAGCACCTGGTTTCGCTTCCACAGTCCACATGACAATCTCACCTAAACCGGTAGAGATAGGCCCCATTTTTGGTTCGACAGTGGCTGGTAGGCTATTCTTGGCTTCTTGGATGCGTTCGTTGACAAGCTGGCGTGCAAAATAGATATCCGTACCATCTTTGAACACGACAGTGACTTGTGACAAGCCATAGCGCGAAACCGACCGTGTATATTCAAGATTAGGCAGACCTGCCATGACAGTTTCTATGGGAAACGTCACGCGTTGCTCGGCCTCAACGGGTGAGTAACCCTCCGCCTCTGTATTAATCTGCACTTGTACATTGGTAATGTCAGGAACAGCGTCGATAGATAAGTTTTGATAGCTGTAAATGCCCAGTAGCGACATCACTACGACAGCCAGCATGACAATCCAGCGCTGGTTAATGGAAAAATGAATGATGCGTTCAAACATGATATTGACCTTGGATAAAGTGTTGGAAAGGACTCATGTAAGTCTCTAGTGAACGGTTAATGGTCATGTGTCGCTCCAGATTTACCAATATCCGCTTTAATCGCAAAACTATTACCAGCCGCATATTGTTCTCCAGCCGAAAGTCCGCTGAGCACTTCGACCATGTTGCCATCGCTACGCCCCAACTCAATTGGCCTCGCTTCAAAGTAATTGCCGTAGCGTCCAAACACCACTGTCCAATCACGTATGGTTTGGATAGCTTCTGCACTAACTGATACAGGTACTTGAACCTCACCTGCATCCAAAATAACATCGACAAATACACCTGAACGCCACAAACCAGCTTTATTATTCAATACGATACGTGCTGTAGCTGTACGAGTTTTCTCACCTACGAATGCTCCGATATAGGAAATAACTCCTTCGCCTTCTGCTTCAAACGCATTGGCCTTAACTACCGCTTTTTGACCGATTTTGATGTTATTTAAATCTTTTGGATAAATCACTACCTTCACCCACGCTTCAGAAGTATCAGCGATTACAAATAGATCATCGTTTTCCTGCACGGTCTGACCCAAAGCAACGGTCTTCTCAACGACTACCCCTGATATTGGAGCGCGTATTTCATAGCTAGTTAAATTGCTACTGCCACTACTAACCGATGCACCTAATGCTTTTAGTTTTTCAGATACTAGATTACGTGCGATTTCTGCTTCACTGTAGGCTTGGCCTGCAGCCAAATAGTCCTGCTCGGCGCTGATTTTTTCTTCCCACAGTTTTTTCTCTCGCTCCAAAGTGATCTTGGCAAGGCTTAAGCGTTTTTGTGTTGCAGATAATTGACTACGAAGTTCCGCAAGTGATTGGCTTTCCACGACAGCAAGGACATCTCCCTTGCGCACTGTTTGCCCATGATCGACTTTTACCGCAGTCACCAAGCCACCCACACGGGGCACGACACGCAGAATGCGATCTTCACTGAAGGTTATTTCACCAGGTAACTTATTGGTAGCCTTAATCGTCGTCGGCCCGGCAGTAAGAATCTCAATGCCAGTACTCTTTAATACTTCATCGGACATTTCGGTGCGTGCCTCAACCTGACTATAGCTCCATTGATACGATTTACCTTTGTACTCGGCAGTAATTGCCACATCAAAGGAGTGTGGCTCTTCAACAACGCTATCGCCAATCAGATAATCTGCTTCAGGGGTAAATTTAAAAATTTGTGCATGCTTACCAAGGCGAGTCATGGCTGCAGTAACACCCGCAGCATTTGGTGCTATTGGCTTGTTATCTTCATAAAGATAAAATCTGAACTGTGGAGGCACGCCTTTTTCAAAGATAGTGACCTCTACGCTGAAATCATCTTTTGTAAAATACTTGCCACCATGTGGGCCTTTAAGGATTTCTGGCGCTTTTTCGGTTTGTTGGGAATCTGCATGAGCAGCTTCTTCTCCCATAGTTTTTACATTGTCATTTTTCAATACAAAAGCACCTAAGGCAATCGTAATGACAACGACAAACATGACTAAGAAGATTTGTTTGGGCGATATTTTATTCATGTTATTTTCCTAAGGTTTGGCTGTCAGACTTGAGGCTGTATTGCCAGTGATGCGCTCGATTTCGGCGACTGCCTGATGTGCATCCAATAGCGCCTGAATATATATAGATCTGGCTTGAAACAAAGTGCGTTGCGCATCTAATACATCTAAAAAGCTAAACTTTCCTGCATTAAATCCTTTATTTGCAGCATCAAATGCACTTTGGGCGCCAGGTAATATCTCGCTACGTAATGATTCTGAGGTTTGTCTTGCTGAATTCAGACGTTCATATTGGGTCGCAAGATTGGCTAATAGCTGTGCTCTTACGGCAACCAACTCGTCTTGTGCCTTGTATTGACGGCTGACCGCTTCTTGAAGATTGCCTTGATTACGATCAAATACTGGTATTGGAACGCTCAAACCAAGTAATGCCTGATTAAGTCCTCCAAGCTCTTGATTGTTGAGCACTCCTGCACTAATCGTAATATTGGGTGTAGCTTTGCTCCGCTCTATCTTCGTCATACTATCGCGTGCGCTAATCTCTAGTTTGGCTAGACTGATAGCAGGAGAGCTTTCTAATGAGGCTGATAGGTCGGCGAGGCTTGATACAGACGGGATGTTTTCCACATCACCTTGCGCACTTTCAAAGACGGGTAATGGATTACCCCATAGGGCACTTAAGCGTTTACGTGCACTACTTAATTGACTGGCTGCCTGATTAAACTCTATTTTTGCACTCGACTCTGCAATTTTAGACTTTGTCTCTTCTACTGGTGAACTCTTGCCCGCTTTCACACGTTTGCTTGCAGCATCCAATGCTAGGTTTGCAACCTCAACAGATGACCTGCTTAACTTCAAGCGTTCCTGACCAGCCAGCACCTCATAGAAAGTTGTAACTACATTGGCGTGGATTTCTGCCTTTTTACTCTCTAGTTTTGCAGAGGCCTTGTTATAGAAGGCATCCGCAGCTTCTATGCGAGCTTCGCGTTTATTACCTAACTCAATTTCTTGATTAAGCTGCAGAAAGACTTGACGTGTATCTCTACGTGTATCTTGTATAGAGGTTGATATTGATGGGTTAGGTCTTGTACCTGCTTGAGTCACAACACCCTCTATGGCTTCTCGCTCTCTGATAGCTACCGATATTTCTGGATTAGCCTCTAAGGCAAGGGTTAGCGCTGTCTGCAAAGTCAAACCGTTCGCAGATTCAATAGTCTGAGCTTGCAGATTTTTGGTCGGTTCCTGACTATATTCAGCTCTAGCCATTGATGGCAAAATGAACACTGAAAGAAACAGTAAATAGATTAATAGCGTATGCACACGCATGACACTCTCCTGAAATCAAATAAAAACGCTGACATGGCAAAAGCCATAGCAGCTAATCAAACATTATTTGAGACTAGAGTTGTGGTGGTGCACGTGGCGCAGGACGTCGCCGCTTTAGGGAGTAATCGTGAAGAAAATTAAAGTCAGGGTAAATCCATCTGGCTATATTAATTCTGCCAGAGAGGAAGAATAAAACAAATACGACGGCAAATAAGGTCAGGCTGTTATCTAAATCAGTAATCAAGCCGCTAGCGACAGTAATCGTATGTGAAACATCAGATACAAAATGACTATTATTTTGATCCGTTGAATGCTCATGTTCATCAACATGAATATGCATGCTGGGAGTTTCAGTGAGGTGTTCGGCACCCAAATGCGTATGAATAAATGGCGTGATGGCTTGCAATAACGCAAACCAAAACACAATTATCCAAGATAGCTTTTTAAGTGACTGATAAAACATATGCACAGTCTATCAATTTTTTAATCTACTTTACAAACTAAAACTAATTTAATGATATTAATAACTGTAACTCTACAGATTAAGCCTATATCTTAACGTGTTGCTGCATCAAATCTGGCTGCGACGTTATCCCAATTGATAATGCTAAATAAGCTATTAACATACTCAGCCCGTCGATTCTGGTATTTTAGGTAGTAGGCATGCTCCCAAACATCCAGCACCAGAATGGGTACTACTCCCCAGGCGGTCAGTTTTTGATGGTTCTCGCATTGCAATACCATCAGTTTTCCACTTGCTGGTAAATATCCCAAAATTCCCCAACCAGCACCCTCAACACTTGTCGTTGCTGCTGCCATATGCACTTTGAATTTATCGAATGATTTGAAATTCTTTTCAATCTCCTTGAGTAGCGAACCGGTTGGATTGCCGCCTTTGGTTGATAAGTTTGTCCAATAGATGGTATGCAGAATATGGCTCGACAAACCCAGTGCCAACTCTTTCTCATAATGCTTCACTAGAGCAAAGTCACCAGTCTCACGTGCCAATGTAAGGCCATCTTCAGCCTTATTGGCAGCTGCGACAGCAGGCTTGTGATGAAAGTTATAATGCAACTCTACCGTGCGTGCATCGATAACTGGCTCTAATGCATCATAGGCATAGGGCAAAGGTAATAACACATATTTGCCTGTGTCATCTATCAGTTTGTCTGGATATAGTGAAGTTGGCACATTGCTTTCTTTTGCCTGTGCAAGCGTGCTAGTCAGTGCAATACTGCCAACAACCGCGGCACTGTTTTGTAAAAAATCTCTACGGGTAGTCATAATTTGATTCCTCAATTTAAGTAAATAATTTAAACAACATACCGAAGCCGCCACACGTAAGTATGACGGGGATTACATTGACCTTGAAACGGAATACAGCCACTAATGCGACAGCAGTAAGAGCGATAGAAAACCAATCGATTCGACCACTTAAACCTAACGGCCAAAACACATGATAAGCAAAGAACAAGGCCAAATTAAATATCACGCCAACCACAGCGGCAGTGATTGCACTTAATGGCGCAGTAAATTTAAGATTGTCATGGGTGGTTTCTATGAAAGGCCCTCCCATAAAAATAAACACGAAGCTGGGTAGAAATGTAAAGAACGTCACAATAGCCGCCGCTACGAAAGCAGAAGCAAATATTGCATCAGGGCCAAATACTTGAGTGACCCAACCACCCACAAAACCAACGAATGTGACGACCATAATCAATGGCCCAGGTGTGGTTTCACCAAGCGCCAAACCATCAATCATTTGCGTTGGATTAAGCCAATGATAGTGCTCTACAGCACCTTGATAGACGTAAGGTAAAACCGCATAAGCTCCGCCAAAGGTCATGAGTGCAGCTTTAGTAAAAAACCAACCCATCTGCGTAAAGGCGGCATTCCATCCATAGCCAGCAATCAGTCCAAGCATCACTAGTAGCCAGATTGCGAAGCCAATCACAGCAATACGTGCCATCTTCACCCAGCTAAAATATGCATGTTCTGGTGTTGGTGTGTTGTCATCAATCAACGCGCGACCAAAACTTTTATCTGTCGCACCATGTCCACCACCTACTTTGAAATACTGTGGCGAATGACGTCCACCGAAATGCCCAATCAAACCTGCGGCTAATACAATTAAAGGGAATGGTAATTTAAAGGCGAATATAGCTATAAATGCCAAGGCTGCAATTGACCATAGCACATGGTTTTTTAGTGCTCTTGAACCAATGCGATACGCTGCAAATAGTACGATAGCAACCACGGCAGGCTTAATGCCATATAAAGCTCCCGCGACGGCAGGGACAGAGCCATACGCCATGTATACCCATGCTAGACCAGTTAAAATAAAGAATGATGGCAGCACGAATAAGACCCCTGCAATGATGCCACCCCAAGTGCGATGCATAAGCCAGCCGATATAGGTTGCTAATTGCTGTGCTTCAGGTCCGGGCAATACCATGCAGTAATTCAGTGCATGTAAAAAACGCTTCTCTGAAATCCAACGTTTCTTTTCAACCAAATCGTGATGCATGATGGAGATTTGACCTGCTGGACCACCAAAACTGATGAAGCCTAGTTTAAGCCAGTACCAGAATGCTTGTGCGAGGGAAACAGGTTCGGGGAGTAAATCAGAAACTGATGATGAGTTGTTTTTGTTTGCTGCGTTCATAAGCTCTCTTCTTGTGGGAAATCCCAAGATTTGAGCAGACCTTGGACGCTATGCGCCTTGATGCGGGGAGGCTGCTAAATCCCCATGACAATAATTATACTATTGAAAGGTTTTATACTGCAATTCTCATGATGGCTAACAGTTTTGCTAACATTCGACGATGCTAGCCACCTGAGAAATTGAATTAATTAATGGCAGTGATATGGAACTGAGCCGTTGTGACAACCTGCGCTATTCGTTCCACCACTATGGGAAGGAGCACCATGCGTGCCTTCTGCGTCATGAGTGTGACCACTATAAAACTCTACCGCGATTCTAGGACTTATAACATTAGCGACTACAACTGTCGCTCCAATTACACCAACTGTTGCTAAAACAATCAAAAACCCCTTTTTAACATTCATTATTGTCTCCCAGTATTTTTAGAATTGTGTATCAACTGCCAGCCAATACTGAGCTTTATCTAACTTCATGTCAAAGGTTTACTTCATGAGCTCATCATGATTATGTTGATGATGAGCGTCTGCTTTGGGCCGTTTAATGTCGAAACTTTCGGCCCTAAGCGGACTGTGAATTCAAGTTAAAATCATAAAACTACATTTTATGTGTGAGAATTTCTCAAACGTAATGCATTCGTAATCACAGAAACTGAACTCAAACTCATCGCTAAAGCTGCAATCATGGGTGAGAGTAACCATCCAGTGAATGGATAAAGCACTCCCGCAGCTAGCGGCACACCTAATGCGTTATAAACAAAAGCAAAACCTAAGTTTTGTTTCATATTAGCGATAGTTTGCTCAGAAATAGCCCTGGCTTGGGCTATACCACGCAAGTCTCCTTTAACCAAGGTTACTTGAGCACTATTCATCGCCACATCCGTTCCAGTACCCATAGCGACACCAACGTCAGCTTTGGCAAGCGCAGGTGCATCGTTGATACCGTCTCCTGCCATTGCCACAATACGACCTTCGCGCTGCAACTTATCTACTAGTGCTAATTTGTCTGCAGGTTTAACTTCTCCATATACTTCATCGATACCTAACTTGGAGGCCACGGACTTTGCTGTCATCAATCCATCGCCTGTCGCCATGATGACGCGCATGCCAGATGATTTTAAAGTAGCCAATGCTTCGGCTGTGCTTTCTTTAATTGGATCTGACACGGAAAGCAACCCTGCTGGCTGACCATCAACTGCTAGATACATCACACTTGCGCCTGTAGCACGTAATTCTTCTGCCTGTACTTTCAATGATTCGATATGCACATTAAGTTGAGTCATCAGCGCAGTATTACCTAGGGCCAGTTGTTTGCCGTTTACACGGCCACGCACACCAATACCCGTACTGGATTCAAAGCCTTCTACTTTATCAATAACCAAATCCTTTTCACGCGCGGCTTTCACAATAGCATCAGCTAATGGGTGTTCACTGCCTTGGTCAAGGCTGGCTGCTAGACCTAATACTTCGTCTTCGGTATAACCTGATAATGCCAAAGCTTGATTAAAGCGCGGCTTTCCTTCTGTCAATGTACCAGTCTTGTCTACGATTAAAGTGTCGACTTTCCGGAAATTCTCGATAGCAGCTGCGTCCCGGAATAACACACCTTGTGTTGCAGCTTTGCCAGTGGCCACCATGATGGACATCGGTGTTGCTAAACCTAGCGCACAAGGACAGGCAATGATAAGCACCGCCACTGCGTTGATCAAGCCATAAACCCAACTAGGTTCTGGACCAAATAACCCCCAAACAACAAATGTCAGCAATGCGATTGCAACGACAGTGACTACAAAATAGCCAGCCACTTGGTCTGCCATACGTTGCATCGGTGCTTTGGAGCGCTGGGCTTGGATGACCATCTGCACGATACTGGCCAATACAGTTTGCGAACCTACTTTTTCTGAGCGCATGATTAGTGCGCCGTTAGTGTTTAGCGTTGCGCCAATGAGCTTATCGCCTACACCTTTAGTCACGGGCATTGGTTCACCGGTGAGCATGGATTCGTCTACTGCACTACCACCCTCAGTCACCACACCGTCGACAGGGATTTTTTCACCTGGACGTATCCGTAACATGTCACCAACATGTACATGCGTGAGAGGAACATTTTCTTCCACTCCATCAGCATTTATTCTGCGAGCTGTTTTAGGTGATAAACCCAGCAATGATTTTATTGCAGCAGACGTTTGTGAACGTGCTTTGAGCTCTAGAATTTGGCCGAGTAATGTTAACGATATAATCACTGCTGCCGCTTCAAAGTATACGGATACACGACCCATTGCCATAAATGATGCAGGGAATACGTTTGGTGCAACCGTGGCCACAACGCTATAAATGAAAGCCGCTGCAGTACCCAATCCAATCAACGTCCACATATTTGGACTACGATTGATTACTGATTGAATACCCCGCTCGAAGAAAGGCCAGCCTGCCCACAGCACTATAGGTAGCGTTAACACCAGTTCAATCCAACTTTGTGTGGTCATCTCAAACCACTGCAACCGATGACCAAGCATGGCTAGGAAAGTAACGATAACAGTGAGCGGAAGCGTCCAGATAAATCGTCTTTTAAAGTCCAGTAACTCAGGGCTCTCTCCATCTTCCAAACTAGGCATTTCTGGCTCTAATGCCATGCCACACTTTGGGCAAGCTCCAGCCTGATCTTGCCGAACCTCTGGGTGCATCGGACAAGTGTATATAGTCCCTGTTGGGATAGATTCGGATGGAATAGGTTTTGTTTCTAAAACTGGGGTATCAGAGCTAGAGTCTGTACCCACATACTTCGCTGGATCAGCCACAAACTTAGCTCTGCAGCTAGCACTACAGAAATAAACTGGCTTGCCTTTGTAATTGAATACGTTAGGTGATTGATCTGTCACCGCCATGCCGCAGACGGGATCTTTCAATGCTTGCAATACAGGACTACTCATAATCATGATGCCTCACTCCTGCTGTTATAAAGCAATTATCCGCAACAGCCTTTACCTTGGGATTGCTGTGCAGTATTGGATGTATCTACCGCATAACCAGCTCCTATTACCGCTGATTTTAATTGTTCCGGAGAAGTTAATTTCTCGTCATATTGCACTGTTGCCTTCCCATCGGATAAAGAAACGGTGACATCATTAACTCCATTAACGGTTTTAAGTGCTTTTGTAACATTAGCTGTACAACCGCCACAGGTCATTCCTGTTACTTTTATAATTTCAGCTTGCATGGTGAAACTCCTTTTTCATTGTATTCAAGCAAATATCTGCCAACTTATCATCTATCAATTGGTGTTCAACGTCTGTTCGATAACACTCTTAGATGTAAAGACGCATTGAATTAACAACACCAGCTATACTAATTTTTATAGCTGGTGTTAAGTTAAATCAATGCTCCATATGCCCCATCGGTTTTCGTACAGACATTTCCGTACCGCCTTCTGGAACAGTCATTTCTGATCGTTCAACAGGTGGTAAATCGTTAATTACTTCATGTGCGACTGTACCTTTAGGATTTTTGTAAGGCCCTGGATCTTTATAATCGTTACGCGCTAAACCTTCACGTACTTTGAGCGTGGTGAACATACCACCCATATCAATGGCACCGAATTGACCAGTGCCAGACATCATGGGCAGTGTATTCTCTGGCAGCGGCATATCCATCATGCCAGCCATTTCACTCATCTCGGCCATACCAGTTGCACCCATGGGCATGTAGTCAGGCACTAGATTGCCAATTTTTTTCACCAAATCTCCCTGCTTTACACCGAGTAATGTAGGTACGTCATGCCCCATCGGGTTCATAGTGTGGTGACTTTTATGGCAATGAAATGCCCAATCTCCAGGATTATTCGCCACAAATTCAATGGCGCGCATCTGGCCTACCGCGATGTCTGTAGTAACCTCTGGCCAGCGTGCTGTTTTCGGCACCCAACCGCCATCGGTGCCAGTCACTTCAAACTCATGTCCATGCAAGTGGATGGGGTGATTAGTCATGGTGAGGTTGCCAACACGAATGCGCACACGGTCGTTTTTGCGCACTACCAGTGGGTCTGTGCCTGGAAAAACGCGGCTGTTGAATGCCCACAAATTGAAGTTCAGCATTTCCGCTATCCGAGGTGTATAGCTACCTGGCTCTATATCGTAGGAACTGAGTAAAAATACAAAATCCCGATCAACTGGCATGAGTTTAGGATTTTTGGGGTGCGTCACCCAGCTCCCCATCATGCCCATCGCCATTTGCACCATTTCATCGGCGTGTGGGTGGTACATAAAGGTACCTGGTCGCTTAGCCTCAAACTCATAGACAAAAGTTTTCCCAGGCTGTATTGGTGGCTGTGTTAAACCACTCACGCCGTCCATTCCGTTTGGCAATGGCTGTCCGTGCCAGTGAATGCTTGTATGTTCAGGTAGTCTATTCGTTACAAAAATGCGCACGCGGTCACCTTCAACCACTTCAATAGTTGGCCCTGGGCTTTGGCCGTTATAGCCCCATAAGTGCGCTTTCATACCAGGTGCAATTTCACGTAGCACAGGCTCTGCTACTAGATGAAACTCTTTTACCCCTTTATTCATACGCCAAGGCAAAGTCCAACCGTTAAGTGTTACTACTGGGTTATAAGGTCGGCCGGTATTGGGTTGCAACGGCGCTTGGGTATTAGCATGCTCTGTTGAAACAATTTCTGGTAATGCGGCCATTGCTACTTTACTGACTGCGGATGCAGCTATACCTGCACCTGCTAATCTAAAAAAGTCACGTCTGTTAAATTTAGAAAAATCCATGTTAATTTCCTTCAATCATATTTTCGTTACCAATAAGTGTCATTTGTAATGTGCTATCGGCCACCCAAAATTCACGTAAAGATTCGATATAACTTTGCACACTTGTCACTTGCGCACGCGCATCTCCAAACAGTTCAAATGGACTGGTCAGCATGCCGTTATAGCGAAGTTGGTTTTCTTGCAGAATTTTTTTGCGAAGCGGCACAATTTCATCACGTATATGCTTTGTCACATCGTAATTGGTACGATAGGTGTTATAGGCCTCACGGATTTCAGACTGTGCATTGATTGCTACTTGTGCGACCCGATTGACCGATTGCATGTAAATGGATTCAGCCCGTGCAACGCGCGCTGTACCCCAATCAAATATTGGCAATTCAAATGAAAGTTCTACACCCTTTTTATAAGGATCGCCACGACGACCTTCTAACACTCTTGCTGGGCCAATTTCTAGTACATTAATGAAGCGTGTCGTCTTGGTAAGCCCGAGTTGTTTAGCTAATGCATCCGTTTCCAGTCGCATAGCCTGTAAATCTAGTCGCTGTTCAAAAGCTGCTTTCTCAAATGGTTGCAACTCAGTGATTGACTTAGGTAAATCTGGTAAACGTTCTTCCAAATTAAACTGATCAACTGATACACCTAGCAAACGTGATAGCGCTTCATAGGCAGATACTTTCTTCTTAGTCGCACTTGCGTAATCTAGTGCTGCATCAGCATAAAAGCTCTGCTCACGTGCTTGCTGTAGCTTGTTAAAGTTACCTGCCTTGACCATCCGTCTTGCTAATTCAGCACTGGCTTCTGCAGATTCTTTTACTTGCTCGCTATAGCGCACTTGCTCAGTTGCAGCGACTGCATTGAAATAGGCAACGCGTGTATGATTAGCTAAGCTGAGCACTTCGAATGCAGTTGCTTTCTTAGTTTTTTCAAATCTCTGACGTTCTATCTCTTGCATTTTAGGCATGGTTATTAATGAAAATATATTAAAAGTGAGCGCTTGTTCAATCTTGTATTCACCATTATTCCGTGCATAAAGCATTGAGAACCCTGGATTAGGTAAGCGACCAGCTTGTACCAAATCAGATTCAGATATACCAAGATTATAAAAATCTGCCTGCAACCCTTTGTTATTGAATAGAGCAATTTGTACAGCTTGCTCTACATTTAAACGTTTCGATAATAATTCGTTTACACGTTCAGTGACTTTATTCTTTTCACCTTCTGTTTTTGGCCAAACCACCTCTTGCTTAATGTGTTTTTGAGAGGTTTCTTGCACAGCGCCAAAACCACCATCTTTAGAAAAAGTAGCACAACCGGCGAGTGCAAAACTGGCACTGATAATGGCGATTAAAGTACGAGATTTGATTGCTGCATGTTGTGCATTAGTGTTCATGCGATTCTCCTTTTTCATCACTATTCATTTCTGTGTGTTCTTCAGGTCCAGCCTTAGGCGTAGCAGTAACATCTGCACCCTCGTGATGACCATGGCCAGTGCCTTCGCTGGCTGGCAGTGATAGCACGCCAATTCCATGACGGTAGACCACTTCTCCTCCCAGCCATGCTGTCACTGCGATTGCTTGAGAAAGCAGGAAAAGTACGAATAGCATCGGTACTGATTTCAGTTCATTGACACGATATTTCCATGCATCCCAGCTAGCCAGCAAGATTAAGCCTAAAGCCGTTGGAATGGCCCAAGAACGGTGTAACAACATCGCTGCATGGCCAGCATCATCGTGGTTCACTGAATTAAAAGCGAGCCAGCCAAATAACACTGCTGTTGCAGCACCTATAGCTGCTAGCCACAGGGTGAAGTGGCCAGCAGCGGCAAGTTGCGCAGAGATAGGGTGGCTACGTCGTGCGTAAGCTGCGATACTCAATAGAAATGCGATGATGGTTAAAGCAATTGGGAAATGCACCACAATCGGATGAAAGTTAGGAATTATCTGCCATGGTGTGGGTTGCACTTTAGATTCAGCCATTGAAGGCATTACCATACCTTCATGCTCAGCCCCTTGTTCAGATGCATGCTCGTGTGGTTGAGACTCATCTAGCGCGGCACCGTCTTGACTTGCTTGCATTTCAGCTGGCTTTGATTCACTCATCTTGGAGTGATCCATTGCTTTCATATCAGAACTAGCATGATCATGCCCGGCCATTTTGTCGTGGCTCATCTCTGGCATATCTTCTTTTTTTATTGAAGGCATTACTTGCTTGTTATCAGACTTGGATTTCATGCTGCCATGATCCATCTCCATGCCAGCCATTTTAGAATGATCCATCCCAGCCATTGGTGCCATTGCATGGTCGTGTTTCATTTGGCTATGATCCATACCTTCCATACTGCCTGAGTCCGTATTTCCCATGCCTTCCATCTTGCTATGGTCCATACCCTCCATTTCAGGCATATCCTTACTTTCAGAAGACATATTAGCCATCTGCTCTGAGGTCATTTTATGTTGCATGCCAGCCATGGAGTGTCCGGCATGACCGCCACCGATTGAAGGCACGTTTATAGATTTCCAATCTGACAAGTTGTCATCAGATAAGGGTTTGTAGTCATCAAAGGATGATTGATAGGTATTGGTCTCTTGAGGGGCATCCGCGGCAAAAGCTGGCGTAAATGCACCTATCGCAAGAGAAAGAATAAACAACGATAAGTTGAATAGTTTCATCGAAATCTCATTTCAAAAATAAATATGGCGAATCAGCAACAGGCCGAAATGGCCTGGAGCTGAGTTAAATCCATCGACTTATTTAAGGAATGGGAGGTCTTTGAGGCTGTGCACTGATGTGCGAGTGGTAACCTGGTTCAAATAAGCTCACTTCGATTGCTTGAACCTGGGATTGCATATTGTCAAGTTGGCAAGGTGGCAGCACGGTAAAGCAAGCCATGCAGTGACCGCATTTAGAGCAATTGTCATTAGCTGACCGTTTCTGATCTGCATCGTGCTGATGGTTTTCATGTTGATTCATGCCATGGTCATCATGATTATGACTTTCAGTACTTGCTGCATGATTATCACAAAGTTGGTCAGCAACCATCATTCCGCTCGCGTAAACAGTATCTGTGAAGAATATTGTAAGTAGCAGAAAGATAAATGTACGAAATGATCGTAGCTGTTTGAATTGCATAAGTGTTAGTTTACGCCAACTCAATTAAAGTTTAAATAAAATTTATTTGAATAATGTTTTTAAAATAATTTAGATAAACGTCTGGGTTGGGACGCTTATTGTCTTTTTACTGAAATGGTATAGTTCGGCCCAAAACAGACGATTGTAATTAACTATAATAATTACTAATAAATCAAGTTTAATGCTGATCCAATTTCTCTTGAGTTGAATTGCCTCACTAAACGTTTTAACTCAATCCCATTTTTCATAAAAATCAAAGTTGGCCAAAGCTTTACGGTAAATGACCTGCCAAGTCTGCGACCTTTGCCGTCTTCAATCTTGATATGACGAATGTTTGGATGCAATTTAAGTTCCGATGAAATAATGCTTTGTGCCGCTTGGCAATACCCACACCACTCAGCACCAAATTCCAGCATTACAGCACCAGTGAATTGATTGATTTCTTCACGGGATAGTTCGGATATTGATGGGATATTCATAGGGTATTTGCTATCTTAAATCAACGGTTGATTAACACGTTTACTAATCACTTCTGCAGACTCTTTGCGCTCACTGTAACGGTCAACCAGTAAATCAGACACATCCCGTGTTAATAACGTGAATTTAACCAGCTCCTCCATCACATCAACCACTCGGTCATAATATGCAGATGGTTTCATTCTGCCATCCTCATTAAACTCTTGGAAAGCCTTAGCGACAGATGATTGGTTGGGTATAGTAATCATGCGCATCCAGCGTCCTAATATGCGCATTTGATTGACCGCGTTGAATGATTGAGAGCCGCCTGACACCTCCATCACAGCAAGTGTTTTACCCTGCGTTGGTCGAATAGCCCCCATCGTTAATGGTATCCAGTCAATTTGTGCCTTCATGATGCCGGTCATCGCACCATGCCTTTCAGGTGAACACCACACCATGCCTTCAGACCATAGCGTCAGTTCGCGTAACTCTTGTACTTTAGGATGTGTCTCTGGTGCATCATCAGGCAATGGCAAACCATGTGGGTCAAATATTTTTACTTCTGCTCCTAGTGCTTCAAGCAATCTAGCCGCCTCAAGTATTAGTAATTTACTGTAAGAACGTTCTCGTAAGGAGCCATATAACAATAAAAAACGAGGTGCATGCTTTGATGGCATGTAATTGGTTAACGCAGAAACGTGAGTTTTACTGAGCAGTGTATTGTCAATGTTTGGCAAACTATCAAATGATTCCATTACTTAATTTCACCAATTGTATTAAGCTGGGTTTGAAGCTCAGCTTTATTGTTAATTTCAAACAATGATGCTGGCAATTTCATAAATGCTTCAATACGTTTACGGAGTATTGAATAAGCCATTTCAAAAGCCGCATCAATCTCTGCATCGGTTCCTGTTGCCTTTGCAGGGTCTTCAACACCCCAATGTGCTCTAATCACTTTGCCTAAGTAAGCAGGACAAGTTTCACCTGCGGCATTACCACATACTGTAATCACGATATCGGGCGTTACTGATAGGTTATCCCAAGACTTACTGTAATAGCCTTCGGTTGCAATACCTTTAGATGATAGCAAAGCAATGGATTTCGGATGCACATATCCAACAGGCTGACTACCTGCACTCATGGCTTTTATGCCACTAGGTGCTAAGGCATTAAAAGTCGCTTCAGCTAAGATAGAGCGGCAAGAATTGCCCGTACATAAAAATAATATGTTCATGCGTTACTCTTAAAATTAATTAGTTTCATACCAATGTTTACTGCGGTTGACGATAGATACCACCGATAACATTACAGGCACTTCAATCAACACCCCGACAACAGTGGCAAGAGCTGCACCTGAGTTAAACCCAAATAATGCAATTGCAGTAGCCACAGCTAGCTCAAAGAAATTTGAAGCACCAATTAGTGCAGATGGACCCGCTACGCAATGCGCGACTTTGAGTTTCTTATTCAGCCAGTAAGCCAGCATTGAATTAAAGTACACTTGAATCGTGATTGGGATTGCTAGAAGTCCAATAATGATAGGCTGAGCTAATATTTGCTCACCTTGAAAAGCAAACAATAAGACTAATGTAATGAGTAATGCTAATAGCGAAATTGGATGTAAGCGTTTTAGCACGCTATCAAATGTATTCTGACTTCTAGATAGTAGAAGCTTACGTAATATCTGACTAACTACTACTGGCACAATAATGAACAAAAGCACGGATAGAAATAGCGTAGCCCAAGGCACAGTGATACTTGATAATCCTAGTAATAAAGCAACAAGTGGAGCGAATGCGAATAACATAATGGCATCATTAATTGCTACTTGAGAGAGCGTAAACTTAGGCTCACCACCACATAAACCACTCCATACAAATACCATTGCCGTGCATGGTGCAGCAGCTAATAGAATCAAACCAGCAATGTAGCTGTCAATCTGTTCTACAGGTAACAAGCCAGCAAATAGGTGTCGTATAAATATCCAAGCCAGTAATGCCATTGAGAATGGCTTTACCACCCAATTGATAAACAGTGTTACTCCTATGCCTTTGCTATGCGTAAGCACTTCCTTCATCGCGCTAAAGTCAATTTTAAGTAGCATTGGAATAATCATCAGCCATATCAATACAGCAACAGGAAAATTCACTTCCGCAATCTTTAGGTTGCCTACAGATTGAAAGAAACCAGGAAAGACTTTGCCTAGTGTGATACCCACCACGATACAACCTAAAACCCACCAAGTAAGATTGCGTTCAAAAGTTCCGATTACTGGTTTAGTGATTTGCAATTCGCCTGATTCTGCCACTTTGTCCATATCCATCCTTACTGAGAACTCTCTATTTTGGTTTGTATGTAGAGGATGGGGCGCAATCTTTTGCCCCTGCACAGCAATTCTCAGTGAGGTAGGCTAGTAACCCATTCATAGCCCCATAGTTTGCTGAGTAGTAAATAAAACGGCTCACTTGGCGAGAGTTAATCAGTCCCGCATGGCTTAACTCTTTAAGATGGAATGAAAGTGTACTGGCTGGAATATGGAGGGTTTCGCCAATACTTCCAGCAGACAGACCTTCTTGCCCAGCCTGCACAAGTAGTCTGAATATTTCCAGACGAGCTTCTTGGGCGATTGATGAGAGCTGTAGTACTGCTGATTTAATATCCATAGACTCTATATTTCCATAAATATAGAAATATAGTCAAGTGATATTTATTAGCGAATGGCAGCTTTGGGCCGATTACAGTCTGTTAGCTTCTTTAGTTGACCGTCCGCTTTGCGGATTTAGCGGTCATACGCTGTAAATTGGGTGTCTGACAATGAATGCCAATTTTTAATCACTAAAATCAGACTAAACCGCTAAAATAACAAACAGATTCATTATCAACGGTTTTTATCCAAACGCACTTAGAACCCAAGGCTCCAATTATGAGACATTCAGAATTCCATCGCTCACATCGCATTGGCTGGCTGCGTGCCGCAGTGCTGGGCGCGAATGACGGTATTGTATCTACTGCTAGTTTGCTGATTGGGGTCGCGGCTGCCGGTGCGGCACACCAGACCTTGATGATTACTGGTATTGCTGGTTTGGTATCAGGCGCAATGTCGATGGCAGCTGGCGAGTATGTTTCCGTCAGTTCGCAATCTGACACCGAAGCGGCAGACATTGCACGCGAAACTGAAGAGCTGGCATTGCATCCAGATCATGAGTTAGATGAATTAACCGGTATTTATCTCAGCCGAGGTTTAACACCCGAATTAGCACATGAAGTTGCAAAACAGCTCACGCAGCACGACGCATTGGCTGCGCACACGCGAGATGAATTGGGTATTGTGGACAACATGAACGCAAATCCGACACAAGCGGCATTAGCTTCGGCCGGTACATTTGCGGTAGGGGCAGCGCTGCCTTTGTTAGTGGCTTACCTTGCATCAAGTGCCAATAGCATTGTATTGATTGCTGTGTGGTCGCTGGCATTTTTAGCCGCATTGGGTGGTCTAGCGGCAAAAGCCGGTGGCGCTAATCTGTGGCTGGGTGCAGGGCGCGTTGCGTTTTGGGGTGCTTTAGCGATGGCGGCTACGGCAGGTGTTGGCAGTTTGTTTGGGGTGGTTGCGGCTTAGTGATTCAATACATCAAAACCGTCGGTCTCGCCTGAAATTTGAGAATATTCCTTTGAAACAAAATCTCCCTCAATCCCCCTTTTACAAAGGGGGACGTGTTCTGTAGTGGTCACATTAGGTTTTATCTGTGTTTATCTGCGGCTAATCAGTGACACAAAAAAGGCAGCCTAAGCTGCCTTTTGGATTGCTTTACAACTAAAACGCCGGTTTTACTTTTGCGTTATTGTAGTTTTCAACGCCATCTAGAATCTCTTTTTTGGCTTGCTCAATATCACCCCAGCCGTTGATTTTCACCCATTTACCTTTATCGAGATCTTTATAGTGCTCGAAAAAGTGTGAAATCATATCCAAACGCCAAGCTGATAAATCTTTATGTGTTTTTAAATGGCCGTATAAACCACATACTTTTTCAATCGGCACTGCCAGTACTTTTGCATCCAAACCAGCTTCATCTTCCATCAACAACACGCCTAATGGGCGGCAACGCACCACTACGCCAGGAATCAATGGCACTGGCGTCATGACCAACACGTCCACTGGGTCACCATCATCTGCCAGCGTGTGCGGCACATAGCCGTAATTGGTTGGGTATTGCATAGAAGTACCCATGAAACGGTCTACAAAAATCGCGCCGCTTTCTTTGTCTACTTCGTACTTTACTGGGTCGCCCTGCATAGGAATTTCAATGATGACATTGAAATCGTTTGGAACATCTTTACCGGTTGCAACTTGGTTTAATGACATTGCTGATTCCTAAATATAAATTGACTAAATAAAACGATTGATTAATTTTGAGGCGCAATTATAGCAAGGCCACCTTGACTAAGGCGAAAAGACTTGTAACAAATTGCTAACTGCCTTCAGGTGTATGCTGATGCACATGCGCTCTGCACTCGGCAATCACTGATTTGGGAATAAACAATAATGCGATATATAGCAACAGCGGGATAATCACCACTTCATCTAGCTGACCGATGATGGGAATGAAGTCTGGTATTAGATCAAACGGCATTAATAAATAACCCACGGCCAGCCCCAAAAAAAACTTAGCCGGCCATGGGGTTTGCGGGTGTTTCAACACCAGCCTATAGATGTCCAGCTCGCGCTTTAACTGCTTAGCCAGTGATTTTAATTTTGCCAGCAATTTAAATTAAGGCCTAAACAATAGTTAGCGGCTTGCCAGTTAAGCGTTCAAACGCTTCCATGTATTTTTCACTGGTTTTTTGTGCCACATCATCAGGTAAAGCTGGCGCTGGCGCTGTTTTATTCCAACCGCTAGCCTCCAGCCAATCGCGCACGTATTGCTTATCGTAACTGGGTGGATTTTTACCTACGGCATAACTCTCGGCTGGCCAAAAACGTGATGAATCAGGGGTCAGCACTTCATCCATCACATGCAGCACGCCATTTTCATCCAAGCCAAATTCAAATTTGGTATCTGCAATAATGATGCCGCGGGTAAGTGCATATTCTGCGGCCTTGCTATATAGCGCGATTGCCACTTGTGCTACCTGCGCTGCCAAATCTTTACCAATAAGTGCTTCTACTTGCGCAATACTAATGTTTTCATCATGCTCACCCACCGCCGCTTTGCTCGAAGGGGTAAATAAAGGCTGTGGTAATTTTGAAGCCTCTTGCAGTCCTGCAGGCAAAGGTATCTCGCACACCGTGCCTTTGGCTTTATATTCTTTCCAACCACTGCCCACTAAATAGCCGCGCACAATCGCTTCTATCGGCAACGCTTTTAGTTTTTTTACAACTACAGAGCGATTCGCCAGCTGCGCTTTTTCTGCCGAGTCACTCACCACGCTGCTTGGGTCTATGCCGGTTAAATGATTCGGTACTACATCTGTTAATTTCTCAAACCAAAAGTTTGCCATTTGCGTCAGCATAGCGCCTTTATTGGCAATGCCTGTGGGCAAAATCACATCAAAAGCTGACAATCTATCAGTACTCACCAATAGCATGGTATTCGCGTCAATATCATAAATATCGCGTACCTTGCCTTGGTGGATGCGTTTTAAACTCTTGATGCTGGTTTCTAATAGCGGTGTGGTCATGATGTATTGCTAGCTGAAAATTGCTAGTAAAGTGATTAAGATAAGTGCGTATTATAAACGCACTTTAAATGTGATATTTTTAAAAGTTACGTTTAATGTGGGCGGTTTTCACCCACGGTCACAATCTTTAAGGTATTCGTACCACCTGGGCTGCCAATCGGCTCGCCAAATGTTAGAAGTATAGCGTCTCCGGGATTAACGACTCTTTGCTGTAGCAGCACCTGCTCCATTTCCTGCAAAATTTCGTCACGGTTTTTGTTTGCTTGTTCTATCGGATATGGATACACACCACGATGCAAAGTAAGTTTTCTGCGTGCAAACTTATCTGGCGACAAGGCGTAAATTGGCACCTCAGCATCTGCACGTGATAACCATTGCGCTGCATTGCCAGACTGGGTAAGTGCCGCAATGGCTTTAACTTTCAAATGTTGCGCGGTATAAATCGCCGCAGCGGCTATCGC
The DNA here is from genome assembly GCA_002281815.1 of Methylotenera sp. 24-45-7. Lineage (GTDB taxonomy): Bacteria > Pseudomonadota > Gammaproteobacteria > Burkholderiales > Methylophilaceae > Methylotenera. The sequence continues at coordinate 8,492 of NCHI01000002.1, read as the reverse complement.
TTCGTCAGTTTTAATAAACACCTGATCCAGCTTTTGCGCATGCTGCACGCTGAAATACTCTTTTTCAGCTTCTATCACTACACGATGCACTGCCTCTACGGTTTCTAGCGGATACTGACCCGAGGCAGTTTCAGCAGATAACATCACCGCATCCGTGCCATCCAAAACGGCATTCGCCACATCGGACACTTCAGCACGCGTAGGAATCGGGCTGGAAATCATGGATTCCATCATCTGCGTGGCAGTAATGACTAATTTATTGTGCGCTCGCGCCATACGTATCATGCGCTTTTGTAAGCCAGGCACTGCTGCATCGCCTACTTCCACGCCTAAGTCACCGCGTGCCACCATAATCGCATCAGAGGCTTCAATTATGGATTCCAGCTCAGCAATTGCTTCAGCGCGTTCGATTTTGGCAATAATACTGGCGTTACCGCCAGCTAGCTTAACGAGCGATCTTGCCAGCTCTATATCCGCGGCAGATTTTGGAAACGAAACCGCAATATAGTCTGCCTCCAATGCCGCCGCCGTGATGATATCTTCGCGATCTTTTTTAGTCAGCGCGTCAGCCGACAAGCCGCCACCCTGGCGATTAATGCCTTTGTTGTTAGAAAGCACACCGCCGTTGAGCACCACGCAATGAATCTGATGCCCTTTGATGCGGTCAACCTGCATGGTGATGCGGCCATCGTCTAACAGTAACACTGCACCCTCAGCAACTTCTTGCGGTAAGGTTTTATAATCTAGCCCAACCCGATACTGGTCGCCCAGCTCACAATCAGCATCTAACACAAAAATATCACCGGTTTTTAGTGTCACCTTACCTAACTCAAATTTACCGATTCTGATTTTAGGGCCTTGCAGGTCGCATAACACGCCTACCGGACGACCGAGCTTTGCCGCAATATTGCGCACAATTTCAGCTCGCCGAATATGCTCTTCCGCCGTGCCATGCGAAAAATTCAGGCGCACCACGTTTACGCCGACGGTAATCATGCGCGCCAGCATCTCCTCACTGTTAGAAGATGGCCCTAATGTTGCCACTATTTTTGTTTTGCGTAAGGTCAATCTGTTTACCTTTTTACTTAAAAATACTATTCGGAACTACTCTTTACTTTGCTTATTGGACTTTGCTTACTGGATTGCCACGCCTAAAGGCTCCCAATCACCAGTCCTTAAAAACAAAATGGGGCTGAACGCCCCATTTTAAAAGCTAAAAAATAGAGCATTTAAGCTTTGGCGCGTTGCTCCAAAATCTCTACTGCTGGTAATTTCTTACCTTCGAGAAACTCTAAAAACGCACCGCCGGCAGTTGAAATGTAATCTACTTTACTCTCAATATCGTATTTCTGTATGGCTGCAATCGTATCTCCGCCACCTGCCAAGGTAAATGCCTTAGTACTGGCAATGGCATCAGCAATAGTTTTAGTACCTGCACCAAATTGATCAAACTCAAACACACCTAGTGGGCCGTTCCAGACTACTGTACCTGCATTTTTAATGATCTCTGCTAATTGATTAGCAGATTCCGTGCCAATATCAAAAATCATGTCATCCGCAACTACATCAGCAACGGCTTTGCGCACTGCAGGCTCGTTTGCATCGAATTTCTTGCCACAAACCACATCTGTGGCAATCGGCACAGCTGCGCCTCTAGATGACATTTTGTCCATTAAGGCGCGTGCCACTGGCACCAAGTCATCTTCACACAACGATTTGCCTACTTCAAAACCAGCTGCTTTGAGGAAGGTATTGGCAATGCCGCCACCCACTACTAATTGGTCAACTTTTTCAGATAGGCTTTCTAACACGGTCAGTTTGGTTGAAACTTTGCTACCGCCAACAATTGCCACCATTGGACGCGCCGGACTCAACAACGCTTTTGTGAGCGCTTCCAGCTCGTTATCCAGCAAAATACCCGCTGCGGCTATCGGTGCAAATTTTGCCACGCCATGCGTGCTGGCTTCAGCACGATGCGCGGTACCAAATGCATCCATCACAAAAACGTCGCATAGCTTGGCATACTTTTGTGACAATTCGTCTGTGCTTTTCTTTTCACCTTTGTTAAAGCGACAGTTTTCCAGCACCACCAGCTCACCCGCAGCTACATCAAAACCACCCTCAACCCAGTCTTTAACCAAACGTACCGGCTGACCCAGTTTAGCCACAATTACATCAACCACAGGTTTTAATGAATTTTCTTCAGAATATACACCCTCTTCCGGACGACCCAAATGTGATGTCACCATCACTTTGGCACCGGCTTTGAGCGCATGTTCGATAGTCGCCATCGATGCAGTGACACGTGCATCTGAGGTAACTTTACCATCGGCAACCGGCACATTGAGGTCAGCACGAATCAATACGCGCTTACCTTGTAAATCCAAGTCTGTCATTTTGATGTAATGCATGGTCAGCTCCCCTACTTTATATTTTTATTTTGCGTTCATCAGCGCCACTGCGGTGTCTAGCATGCGGCAGCTAAAACCCCACTCGTTGTCATACCAAGCCATCACTTTGACCAATTTACCGCCTATCACGGTGGTTTGTTTGGCATCAAAATTCGATGAAGTTTCAGTATGGTTAAAATCTGATGAAACCAGAGGCTCTGTGTTGTAAGCCAAAATACCTTTTAAGGGGCCAGACTCAGAGGCAGCTTTGATAATCGCGTTTACTTCTTCTTTAGTGGTGTCGCGGCCAGGCACGAAAGTTAAATCAACCACCGATACGTTAGCTGTGGGTACGCGCACCGCAAAGCCTGACAATTTGCCATGCAATTCCGGGATTACGATACCTACCGCTTGGGCAGCGCCAGTTTTGGTTGGAATCATATTCAAGGCCGCAGCACGTGCGCGGTATAAATCTTTATGATGACCGTCTACTAACATTTGGTCATTGGTATAAGAGTGAATAGTGGTCATTAAACCCAGCTCAATACCTAGTGCATCGTTCAATGCTTTCACCATCGGCGCTAAGCCGTTGGTGGTGCATGAGGCATTAGAAATCACCGTCATGTCTTTGTTTAGTATTTGGTCATTCACGCCATACACAATGGTGGCATCACACTCATTTTTATCGGCAGGCGATGAAATAATGACTTTTTTAGCGCCAGCTTCAAGATGCGGTAAGCATTTTTCTTTAGTACGAAACGCGCCTGTACATTCCAGCACGACATCGATATTGAGTTCTTTCCATGGCAGCGCACCCGGATTACGGTCTGTAGTCACACGAATTTTGTCACCATTAAGAATCAAATAGTGTTTGCCGTCTTCTTCCAGCGTTTCTACAGTACCTTTAAACTTGCCATGAATTGTGTCATGTTTTGTTAAATGCGCGGTACATTCCAGATTGGAAGAGCCGTTAATTGCGACAATTTGAATGTCTTTACGTTGTTGCTCATACACTGCACACAAAATATTGCGACCAATACGTCCATAACCATTAATTGCGACTCGAATTGCCATGATGTTTCCTAAAATTAATAGAGGGTAGAATTGCGCCCCTACAAAAACAACAAGGCACCCCAGATTGAGGTGCCTTGCAAACTAGACGACTAAGCTCAACAGCTTATCGTTACAGCACTAGTGAATTAAAGCACCGATTTAACAGTTGCAACTACATTTTCAACTGTGAAACCAAAGTGTTTCATCAATACGCCGCCTGGTGCTGATTCACCAAAGGTGTCGATACCAACCACAGCGCCTTCAAGACCTACATATTTACGCCAGAAGTCTGAATGTGCCGCTTCAACCGCTACACGTTTCACACCTGGAGTTAACACGCTGTCACGGTACGCTTTGTCTTGACGGTCAAATACGTTAGTTGATGGCATTGAAACCACGCGTACTTTAGTACCTGCTGCGTTCAACTCAGCTGCTGCTTTCACTGCTAAATCAAGCTCAGAACCGTTAGCGATGATGATCACATCTGCTTTGCCGGCAACGTCTGAGAACACATAACCACCTTTACGCATTAAGTCGAATTGTGCAGCATCGTGTTTGATGCCAGCAACGTTTTGACGGCTTAATACCAAGCTTGAAGGACCGTTTTTGCGCTCAACCGCAGCAACCCAAGCCACTGCTGTTTCTGTTGAGCTACCTGGACGCCATACATCCATATTAGGGATGTAACGCAAGCCAGAGGTGTTTTCAACTGGTTGGTGCGTAGGACCATCTTCACCTTGACCGATAGAGTCATGTGATAATACCGCGATGGTGCGTTGTTTCATCAATGCTGCCATACGCAATGCGCTCTTCGCGTAGTCTGAGAACATGTGGAATGTACCGCCGAATGGCAACAAGCCACCGTGCAATGCCATACCGTTCATGATCGCGAACATACCGAATTCACGCACACCGTAAGAGATGTAGTTACCTGGCTCTTTACCAGATACGTGTTTGAAGCTAGGTGCCGCTGTCAGGTTAGAACCTGTTAAGTCAGCTGAACCGCCCAAGAACTCTGGCAAGATTGGTGCTAATGCAGTAATTGCATTTTGTGATGCTTTACGTGTTGCAACGCCTTCAGCTTTTTCATTTGTAGCTGCGATGAATGCATCAGTCGCTTGTTTCCAGTTAGCTGGCAAATCACCTGCCATACGGCGCTTGAATTCTGCAGCTTCTGCTGGGAATGCTTTTGCGTAAGCGTCAAATTTAGCATTCCAATCTGATTCACGTTTAGCGCCTTTCGCTTTTTGATCCCAGCCAGCGTAAACGTCAGCAGGAATTTCAAATGGCGCATGTGACCAACCGATGTTAGCGCGCGTTGCAGCAACTTCAGCCTCACCTAATGCAGAGCCGTGGCAATCGTGTGAACCTGATTTGTTTGGTGAACCCATACCGATGATTGTTTTACAGCAAATCAATGATGGTTTGTCTGTCACTGCTTTAGCTGCTTTAATCGCGGCATCAATTGCGTCAGAGTCGTGACCGTCAACTGATTGCACGTGCCAGCCGTAAGCTTCAAAACGTTTAGCAGTGTCGTCTGTATACCAGCCTTCAATGTGACCATCGATAGAAATACCGTTGTCATCCCAGAACGCTACCAATTTACCCAAGCCCCATGTACCCGCCAAAGCACAAGCTTCGTGTGATACGCCTTCCATCATACAGCCGTCACCTAAGAAGCAGTATGTGTAGTGGTCAACGATGTCGTGACCTGGTTTGTTGAATTGGTCAGCCATTAATTTTTCAGCCATCGCAAAACCAACTGCGTTGGTGATACCTTGACCTAATGGGCCTGTAGTTGTTTCAATGCCTGGTGCATAGCTGTACTCTGGGTGGCCAGCACATTTTGAATGCAATTGACGGAATGTTTTGATTTCATCCATAGGCAAGTCGTAGCCTGTAAGATGCAACAATGAGTAGATCAACATTGAACCGTGGCCATTAGAGAGAACGAAACGGTCGCGATCTGCCCAGTTTGGATTGGTTGGGTTATGGCTTAAATGATGATTCCATAATACTTCTGCAATCTCTGCCATGCCCATAGGTGCACCTGGGTGACCTGAGTTGGCTTTTTGCACTGCATCCATCGACAAGGCGCGGATGGCATTGCATAAATCTTTACGTGTTGCCATTGTTTTCTCCCTAATGATTAAACTCGAGGCTTATATGAAGGCTGACTGCTTGCGCGTGAAAGATAACGGCTGGCACGAAACCTCATAAAACCTGTATTGAACTCTTCAAAAAGCTATTAATTTAAAGCGCTTTTTATTGAAGCCTAAATTATTGCTTAGATAGCCTTTTTCAGCAAGTGCAACATCAGAAAAGTCTTATGATAATCAGCGCACAAGCGATACAAATACGCCTGAAAACTGTGTATTGATTAAACTTAAAACGTTACAACAGCTACAACAGCGGTTTTTTTAGAGCGCTTCGATACGTCCGTTTTGCGCAGACCGTAAAGCTGATTCAATTGCTCGGCAGTTTGCTTTGGCATCGGCAAACGTCAAATACGGTACTTTATCGTTTAGCACGCAATCACTGAAATGTGTGATTTCCAGATTGAAGTGATTGCTAGGCGCAAAGCGTTCTTCGGCATATTTTCCGTCTTCCAAGCCCCATGAAATTACTGGCACATCATTTTGAAACACCCATGCCGCATGGCATTTTACCCAGCCTTTGCTGCCGATAATTTCGTATTCGGATTTACGCGAGCGCTCAAAGCTGATGTCAAAGTGCCCAAAACGCGCATGTCCTTGTGCATCTTGCCCGAAGTCCAGCACACCACTATTCACAATATCTGCACCCGCTTCATTAAATTTGGCGTGAGCAATGACCGATACCGGCTCAGCTGGCTGCAAACTTTGCGCATCATTACTCAAACCCATGCACCAACGCAGCGTATGCATCGCATACGGGCCGATATCCCACATCGCGCCGCCACCGTTTTCAACACCACTGGCAATGCGATACATACGCGCCGGACGCATCAAGAACGAATAGCTGGCGCGTACCGATAACACATCTCCAATCAAGCCTGAAGCCACAATTTCCTGCACCCGCGCATGCTGCGGATGAAAGCGATACATGAACCCCTCCATCACTTTCACATTATTTTTGATAGCGGCTGCTTCAATGGCTTCAATATCAGCCAACTTGATCGCCATCGGCTTTTCAATCAACACATGCTTGCCAGCGTTAATCGCTTTAATTGCCCATTCTGCATGCTCATGATTCGCCATCGGGCAATACACCGCCTCTACATTGGGGTCATCAATCAACGCCTGCAAATTGTCATAACATGTCACTGCCGCTTGATTAAATCCAGCATGTGCATATTTTTCCAAGGTAGCTTTTGCAGCGCCGGCACGGCGGCTGGCAATCGCCACCAACTCGGAATTCGGCGCTTCAATAATCGCTGGTAGCAGGCGCTCACATACCCGCGCCGAACCCAAAATACCCCATGTTAATTTTTTATCTGCCATTGTTTTTCCTTAAAACTTTTCCGTGAGTTATTCTGGTAACCATTTAATACTGCAACCAATACTGGATATCTGCTGTTGCGGGCCTTGGCCTGTCTGTGCAATTAATTTCATGGCATTAAACAAATCTCTAGGGTTGTCAGCCGGCGCCTCACCTCGGCCTGCGGCATCAAAGCGACCACGGTATTGCAACTCTAAATTTTTATTAAAGCCAAAAAAGTCTGGCGTGCAAACTGCCCCATAGGCTTTTGCAACGGCTTGGGTTTCATCCCACACATACGGAAATGAAAAGTTGGAAGCTTTTGCTTCTTCTTGCATGCGCTCAAAAGAGTCTTCAGGATAATTTTTTGCATCATTACTTTGAATCGCAATGGTATTGATGCCATATTGCTGCAATTCAAAACAATCGGCTACTAAGCGACTTTTAATGGTTTTCACATACGGGCAATGATTACAAATAAACATCACCAGCAAACCATTTTCGCCCACACTATTTGCCAGCGTATAGCGTTTGCCATCGACACCCAGCAGATTAAAATCTGGTGCGTGCCAACCAAAATTACATACGGGGGGATTTAAGCTAACCATGCCTTGTACCTTATACTAATTACAATAATTGCTTTAATGTTATCACTTTTGTTTTCAACTTTGACCTAATTTCGGAGCTAGTTACGCGATGGCGAATCTACGTTTTTATAGCAATAGCCCACTGGCGATTAATGCTACAGCGCTACTTTCAGAGAGTGCGGCAACCCACGCCACCAAAGCATTGCGGCTAAGTGAAGGCGATAATGTAGTGTTATTTAACGGCGATGGTTTTGATTACACCTGCACACTTATCTCTGTGAAAAAAAATGCAGTCACCGCACAAGTACACAGCGCACAAAAAATTGACAGCGAATCACCGCTTAACATCACCTTACTGCAAGGCGTTTCCAGTGGTGACCGCATGGATTTCACTATACAAAAAGCGGTAGAGCTTGGGGTCAAACAAATTCAGCCCATCAACAGCCAGCGCAGCGTGGTCAAACTCAACGCCGAGCGCGCTGAAAAACGCACCGAGCATTGGCAAAATATCGCCATATCGGCATGTGAACAATCGGGGCGCGCTGTTGTGCCTAAAGTATTAGCACCCATCGCGCTGGATAAATGGCTAAGCCAAAACCCGCAAGGTGAAAGCGCGCGCATCCTACTCAATCCGATTGGGGCTAAAAGGCTCGCTGAAATCAGCAAACCCGAAACCGAGATTCAATTATTGATTGGCGCTGAAGGCGGGTTAAGCCCAGCCGAAATTACACTGGCAGTTTCACAAGGCTTTCAGTCTATCGTGCTGGGGCCACGTATTTTGCGCACAGAAACCGCTGCTCTGACGGCAATATCGGTAATGCAAGGGTTGTGGGGGGATTTTTAGCTAAAAATATTTGTACGAACACTCTTTACGCCAGTCATACTCCTATCAAACACCTTCTTACGTCATTCCGGCGGAGGCCGGAATCTAGGCTAAGTGGTGAATAGAGTGGAATGTTAATGGATTAAATAATAATTAAATTCAATACTGCATTAACCATTA
>NCHI01000096.1 GCA_002281815.1 Methylotenera sp. 24-45-7 | reverse complement strand
GGATTAGGGAGTAGGGATTAGGGATTAGGGAGTAGGGAGTAGGGAGTAGGGAGTAGGGAGTAGGGAGTAGGGAGTAGGGTCTGGGAACTGGAGTTTAGGGTAAAAAGTGACCAAGTAGCATCCTTCCCCCTTTGTAAAAGGGGGATTGAGGGGGATTTAAACAGTATTAGCAGTAATAAAGGACAAGAAGCAGAAGAATGAAAAATTTTGGCAAAGTAGCAGTGTTGTTTGGCGGTAAATCCGGTGAGCGTGAAGTCTCGCTGAAAAGCGGTTCGGCTGTGCTGGCTGCATTGCAGCGTCAGGGTATCGATGCGCATGCGTTTGATCCGGCTGAGCGTCCACTGCATGACCTAGAAAGTTTTGATGTGGCCATGATTAACCTGCATGGCCGCTTTGGTGAAGATGGCGCGATGCAAGGTGCGCTGGAGTTGTTGGGCATTCCTTACACCGGCAGTGGTGTGATGGCGTCGGCGATTGGCATGGACAAATGGCGCACAAAACTGATTTGGTCTGCGGCTGGGGTGAGTACGCCTGCATTTGAAGTGGTCACCGCCGAATCTGACTTTGCTGCGATTGAGCAAAAACTTGGCCTGCCACTGTTCGTAAAACCTGCCAATGAAGGCTCCAGTATTGGCATTAGTAAAGTTAAACAAGCAGGTGGATTAAAAGCTGCCTATGAGTTGGCGGCTAAATCAGACCCGCTAGTAATTGCCGAGCAGTTTGTGGGCGGTGGTGAATATACCGTGGGTATTTTGGGTAATCAGGCATTGCCGATTGTGCGCATCGTGCCGAAAAACGAATTTTATGATTTTGAAGCGAAATACCTGCGTGACGATACCGAGTATTTGTGTCCTTGCGGCTTGAGCGCAGAAAAAGAAGCGCAAATTCAGCAAGAAGCTTTGCAGGCATTTAATGCCATCGGCTGCAGTGGCTGGGGGCGTGTGGACTTTTTAATGGATGATTCCGGACAGCATTATTTTCTAGAGGTGAATACTAGTCCTGGCATGACCGACCATAGTTTGGTGCCGATGGCAGCCAAGGCGGCGGGTATTAGTTTTGATGCATTAGTGGTGAGAGTTTTGGAGCTGGCGCATGTGGGATAAACCCAAACTACTGAACTGGATTGCCAACCTGCTATTTGCAGTGTGTGTAGTCACAGCACTGTACGCAACCTTATATGTGGTGGTGCATCTGCCCATATTCCCGTTGCGTGAAGTGAAAGTAGATGGGCAGTTAAGCCATGTTAGCCGTGAACAAGTAAAGCTGATTGTGGCCAAGCATTTAAAAGGCAATTTCTTTACTTTGGATTTGGTAAAAGCGCGTGACGCGTTTGAAAAACTACCCTGGGCGCGCAAAGTCAGTGTACGCAGACGCTGGCCAGACAAGTTAGAAGTGGTGATTGAAGAGCATCAGGCGCTGGCGCGTTGGAGCACCGTGGCGCTGGTGAACAAGCAGGGTGAATTGTTTCATGCCGCTTCGGGTAGTGATTTGCCGGTATTTTATGGCCCGAATGATGGTGTGATTGAGGTGGCGTCGCAATACGACGCATTTAACAAAATATTGAAAACCGGAAAATTGGAGATTGCGACACTAACGCTAACGCCGCGACGTGCTTGGCAAATCACCACTAACAATGGCATGGTGATTGAGTTAGGCCGCGTGGATATGCAGCCTAGGCTAGAGAAATTTGCCAATGTTTACGGAAGTACATTGGCAGTGCTGAATAAAAAAATTACTTATGCAGATTTGCGCTATCCGAATGGATTTGCGTTGCGTAAGCCCACGGAGCGTTTGGCAGCGCCCGAGACAGAAACACAGGTTGTGGCAAGTAATGAGATTAAGCCTGACGCGAAACAGACTACAGATAAGAAGTTAAACCAAACGAGTAAAGCAGTTGAAAACCGTGACTTGAAGTTACGTAAGGGATAAACCATGAGCAGAATCAAAGAAGATAAAAATTTAATTGTGGGGCTGGATATCGGCACCTCAAAAATCGTCGCCATTGTGGCCGAGTTGCAGCCTGAAGGCACGCTCAAAGTGATTGGTCTAGGTCAGCATATTTCACGTGGCCTGAAAAAAGGCGTGGTGGTGAATATCGAATCTACCATGCAATCAATCCAGCGCGCCCTGGAAGAAGCCGAGCTAATGGCAGATTGCAAAATTAATAATGTATATACCGGCATTGCTGGTAGCCACATTAAAAGCTTGAATTCACATGGCATGGTAAAAATTAAAGATGCCGAAGTATCGCAAATGGATGTAGACCGCGTGGTGGAAACCGCGCGTGCCATTGCACTGCCGGCTGATCAGCAGATTCTGCATATTCTGACCCAAGAATTTATCATCGATGGTCAAGAAGATGTGCGCGAGCCGCTGGGCATGAGCGGCATGAAACTAGAAGTGAAAGTGCATATCGTGACCGGTGCAGTGGCAGCAGCCCAGAATATTGTGAAATGCATCAAACGTTGCGGTATTGAAGTAAGTGATCTGATTTTACAGCCGCTGGCTTCAAGTTTGGCGGTGTTGACCGAAGATGAAAAAGAGCTGGGTGTATGTCTGGTAGATATCGGCGGCGGCACTACAGATATTGCCGTATTTAAACAAGGTGCGATTCGCCATACCGCCGTGGTGCCGATTGCTGGTGACCAAATGACCAATGATGTAGCTGTGGCGTTTCGCACACCTACACAATCTGCCGAGGAAATCAAAATCAAGCATGGCTGCGCGTTGCGCCAGCTGGCAGACCCACGTGAAATTGTGGAGGTGCCAGGTGTGGATGGGCGCGACCCGCGTCAGCTTTCAGTGCAAACGCTGGCAGAAGTTCTGGAGCCGCGCGTAGTTGAATTGTATGAGTTGGTGCTCAATGAATTGCGCCGCAGTGGCATGGAAGAAATGATTGCTTCAGGCATCGTCATCACTGGCGGTTCAGCCATGATGCGCGGCATGGTAGAGCTGGGCGAAGAAATTTTCCATATGCCGGTACGTTTGGGCATGCCACGTTACGTGGGTGGTTTGTCAGAGGTGGTCAGCAACCCAAGATACGCCACAGGCGTGGGTTTAGTGCTGATGGGCAAGCAACAGCTAGAGCGCCATTTAACCGGGCAGATGGAATCGAGCTCGTTTGGCAGAATCTTGGACAAAATGAAGAGTTGGTTCCAGGGGAATTTTTAGGGGGTAGCTGAGAGTCGAGAGTTGTGAGCTGAGAGTAAAACTCTCAAATTCCTACTCTCCACTCTAGGCTCTCGACTGTTTTTTTGTAGTAAGGCAGAAGTAGTTTAGTAATTTTGAAAGTTAAAAAGAGGAGGCATTACCATGTTTGAGATTATGGAAAAAAATTCACAGGAAGCTGTGATTAAAGTCATTGGTGTAGGCGGTTGCGGCGGCAACGCGGTTGCGCACATGATAGAAAAAAGTGTGGGCGGCGTAGAGTTTATTTGCGCCAACACAGATATGCAGGCTTTAAAAAAGAGCCAGGCTAAAACGGTGCTACAAATCGGTGAGGCGCTCACACGCGGTTTAGGTGCTGGTGCTAAACCTGAAGTGGGTCGTGAAGCAGCGTTAGAAGACCGTGATGCAATCGCAGAGCTGATTGATGGTGCAGATATGCTGTTCATCACTGCAGGTATGGGCGGCGGCACGGGTACTGGCGCGGCACCTATCATTGCGCAAATTGCTAAAGAAATGGGTATTTTGACGGTTGCCGTGGTGACTAAGCCTTTTGCTTTTGAGGGTAAACGCACCAAAGTAGCTTCTGACGGTTTAGATGAACTATCAAAATATGTCGATTCATTGATTGTGATTCCTAACGAAAAACTCATGGAAGTATTAGGCGAAGATGTACCGTTTTTGGAAGCCTTCCGCGCTGCTAACGACGTGCTGCATAACGCGGTTTCTGGTATTGCCGAAATCATCAATTGTGCGGGTACCGTGAACGTTGACTTTGCCGACGTGCGCACCGTCATGAGCGAGATGGGTATGGCGATGATGGGCTCTGCTTTGGCTACCGGTCCTGACCGTGCGCGCATTGCGGCTGAGCAAGCTGTGGCAAGCCCACTGCTGGAAGATGTGAATTTAGCAAATGCACGCGGTGTGTTGGTGAATATCACCACATCAAGCTCTTTCAAAATGAAAGAGTACTATGACGTGATGAACACTATTAAAGCTTTCACCGCAGAAGACGCAACGGTGATTGTTGGTAACGTGTTTGATGAAAACATGGCCGATGGTCTGCGTGTCACTATGGTAGCAACCGGTTTGACTGGTACGCAACGCCGTCAGCAAAAACCTGAGCTACGTGTAATGCCACAACAAGTAGTGCGTGACGGCACAACCAATCAGCCGATTTTTGTTGGCGGCAGTGCGGTAGTGGAAGATGAAGCGCCAGCCGTATTTGGCACAAATAGCCGCCGTGCACAGGTTGAAGCGATGAAAATGTCAGGTGTAGAAGAATATGATATCCCGGCATTTTTACGCAAACAAGCTGACTAATTTGGCGAGCTAAGCGCATACTTGTCAGCAAATAGCAGTAGCGTTGCCTCGGCAACAGTCAGCTAATATGTTATTATTTGCTTGATTATTAAGATAAAATTTAAACTTACACAAACTAAAATGTGTATGTGAGCCGCTGTCACTGCTATTTCAGCATTGGAATTATTAGTGAATTTGGCACTCATAAGTTTTATCAGGCAAGTGAGCGATAAGCTAACCCAGCAGCGGCAATAGATTTTAGGATATTGATATAGGCATGTTAAAGCAACGCACATTAAAAAAAGTGATTAGCGCCACAGGCGTTGGATTGCACAACGGCGAAAAGGTTACTCTTACCCTGCGCCCGGCTGCACCCAACACTGGTATTGTTTTCAAGCGGGTAGATCTGCCTCTGCCCAATGAAATCAAGGCGACTCCTGACGCAGTGCGCGACACGAGAATGTGTTCCGCATTGGAGTCTAATGGCGCGCGCGTTGCCACGGTCGAGCACATCATGTCTGCATTAGCTGGCTTGGGTATCGACAATGTCTATATCGATGTAGATGCTTCTGAAATTCCAATTATGGATGGAAGCTCTGGTCCTTTTGTATTTTTGTTACAGGAAGCCGGCGTCGTTGAACAAGATGTGCCTAAAAAATTCATACGTGTTAAAAAAACAGTTGAGGTGATTGAGGGCGATAAATGGGTACGATTTGAGCCGTATCATGGTTTTAAAATTGACTTTACCATTGCTTTTAATCACCCAGTTTTTGAAAACTCGGGCAACAACGTCAAAATTGACTTTGCTGTAGATTCCTATATTAAAGAAATCAGCCGTGCTCGCACCTTTGGTTTTATGCATGAAGTTGAGTATTTACGTTCCAACGGCTTGGCGCGCGGCGGTAGTTTAGAAAATGCAATTGTGCTCGATGAGTACCGTGTGTTGAATACAGACGGCTTGCGCTACGATGATGAATTTGTGAAGCACAAAGTGCTGGATGCGATTGGTGATTTATATATGTTGGGGCACCCGATACTGGGCGCTTTTTATGCATATAAATCTGGTCATGCATTAAACAATCAATTATTACGTGCCTTGTTGCAAGATGAGTCGGCTTGGGAATACACTACATTTGAGCAGCAGCAAGATGCGCCTGAGACCTTCTCAGAGGCGCGTAGAGATATGCTTGCAGAGCCTGTGTTTTAGTAAAGCTGGGTTTAGATTAAAGTTTTGATTGAAAAGTAGTTAAATTAAGTCTTAGGTAACAAGAAGAAAGGGGCGTGCCGTGTTAATGATTCGCCTAATATTTGTCTTACTGGTAATTACCGCAATGGTGTTGCTAGGCATGTACTTGCTATCTGATGAAAAAAAATATCTGCAATATTTCAAAAAAACACTCAAATACACATTGTTTCTAGCCCTTGTGGTGATGGTGATGTTTGCATTACGGCGTTTCTTTTATGTTTAGCACCACTAAAAAATTACTATCAAAATTTGCACTTGCCAGCGCGAGTTTAGGATTGCTGTGCTTTACGCTTACTCCTGCCACTGCATTTGCGG
>NCHI01000095.1 GCA_002281815.1 Methylotenera sp. 24-45-7 | reverse complement strand
GTAAGAGTGGAGTCCAGATAAGAACATATTGACACCCAAAAAGGCGAACGTAGTAACCAACAAACCAATTAAAGCCCACCATGCCAGCAACGGGCCACGTAACCCTTTAACCATACGCAAGTGTAACCATGCTGCATAATTCAACCAAACAATCAGCGCCCAAGTTTCTTTTGGATCCCAGCTCCAATATCCACCCCATGCTTCGGCAGCCCACATGGCACCCAAAATAGTCGCGATGGTGAAAAATGCAAATCCAACTGCAATCGATTTATACATTAAGTCATCCAACACATCCAAACTAGGCAAACGTGATGCAAGTACGCCTTTGTTAGCTAACAAGTATGCACATGCCACCATGGCGGCAAGCGAAAACGCGCCATAACCTACAAAGTTTGCCGGCACATGAATTTTCATCCAATAGCTTTGCAATGCAGGTACCAAAGGTTGAATGTTGTGCGCTTGCCTATCAAAGGTGTACCAAAGAATAAACGCGACTGCGGCGTTAATCACTAGCAGTACAAAACCTCCCAATTGTCTGGTATTCAGTTTTTGCTCGTAATGCAAGTAAAGCAATGCCGTAATCAGGCAGAATAAAATAAATACTTCATATAAATTACTGATAGGAATATGACCAACATCTGGTGCGATTAAATAAGATTCATACCAACGCACCATCAAACCTACAAAACCGAAAAATACTGCGCTCCAAGTTAATGCCGAAGCCACCCTAGCGGTAAAGTCACTGCGCTTGAATAAAGCAAACCAGTAAGTCACCATGGCCAATACAAACAACACGTTCATCCACATCACGGCTGATTGGCTTGATATCAAATATTTAAGCAAAAAGGTTTGGGTTGCTCGCGCCTGCTGACCGTCATACAAGCTGATAGAAAATATACTGATAACGCCCACCGCTAATACTAGCTTGGCTAACGCCTTCCACTGCCAGCCCAGATAGCTTGCCAAAGCCGCAGCACCAAACAAAAATACTGCTTCATAAATATCCATGTACTGTGAATATTTGCTGTAAGCGAAACCAGCACCTGCAAACATGATCAATGCATAGTGCCAATCTTGCCAGTTCAGGCGTTGCAGCAAACTTTTGTTTTCATATTCTAATGCGTTGTAATTCATGATATTTCCTTGTTGTCAGCTAACTGACAATGGTTTTAAGTTGCTCACGGAATAAATTAAATTCTTTTTCAAAATCCAAATTTTTACGATTTGATGCCATCGCAAAATGTACCTGTTGCTTGCTGGGGCGAAGTGACAACCATATCCTGCGCTCGCGTATATACATCATGGCAAAAATACCTAGCACCAATAACACTGAACCCAAGTATACCCATTTCTGACCCGGCGATTTAGTAAGCTGCAAACCGCTGGCCTCTTTGTGCTCAAACTGTTCTAGTTGTAAATAATATGGCGTGCCAAAAAAGAAAATGTCGCTAAAGGCATTCAAGCTATCGCGCAGCATATTTTCAGTCTCCGCATTACTAGGCAATACAGGCTTTCCATTTGCAGCCAGGCTCATATTGTAAGCCTCATACGCTGCCACACTAATCATTTTGATATAAGTTCTGGCAACGGCTTCACGCTCTTTTTCGGGCACACTTTGCTCAATGACTTGCGCTACACCGCTATAACCACCTTTAGCAAAGATTGCCAAAAGTTGGACAATACTTTCTTCAAACTGTTTGCGTACCGCGGGGTCTTTTTTCACATCTAAGGAATTATTTGCAATTCTTTTCGCTATTTCAGGATACTTACCGGTGTCCAACATAGCCGCTCTAAAATTCATAAACCCGTTCAAGCTGAAATCGCTGTCTACAGGAATGCGCATATAGCGAAACTCATCTTGCACTGTTTCACGCATACCTGTCAGGAAATAATGCTTGCCATCAATTTGCATAGGCTGCATGTAGTTCACATACTCCACAGCTTGACCACGGGTATCGCGTAGTTTATAGGTAATGTTAGGGCCTACATTTTGTGGCTTACCTTTGCCGTCTGGCGACATGTTGATAATATTAAATTTACGAAAATCGTTAAATTCCACTTTGAGCGCAGCATCACCAACCCCTAAATCACCTTTGCCGAAAATCGCACCATTGAGCGCTGAAGAATCTGCCTTAGATGAAAATAAATCCCAAACTTTAAAGTTAAGTGTAGTGCCGCCATCCTGAAAGTCAGATTGATAAATCGCCACACCTTTGTAAACCAAAGGGTGATTCACACTAATCGTTTTCGTAATCGGCTCTTTTAGTTCTGGATCAACAATCACCAAGTCACTTTCGAATGACTTTGGCTGCCCTGTTGCATAGTGTTCGATTCTGAAATCTTTTAACGCGACCCTGAATGGCAGTTCTTGCACCAAATATCCATCGCGTACACGAACAAACGCCACATTGTCACTCATCCCTTCTGCAAGTGTCATATTGGCGCGAAACGATGGGTTGTATATACCCAGGCGACTGACTTCCGGCACTTGTGACTCCGGGATATCCAGCGTTTCAATCTTTTTGTAACCCATCATCTCCTGCACTTTAAACGGCAGGTTTCCGTCTAGCAGGCCACCAAACAAAATCACAATCATCGCAACATGGGTGAAAATATAACCCCAACGCTGATGCGTACCTGCTTTAGCGGCAATGAGCTCACTACCATCAGATTGTGTTTTGAATTTATATTGAAAACCTTTAGCGTTTAAGAAATGGGTAAGCCTTTGTTTAAGCGCGTCCATTTCAAGATTGGTTTCATAGGTCGCTTGATGACTAAATGCATTGAGTGATTTTTCTGTGGCACCCTCTTTAAAGGTACGCCACTCTTTGAGCATGTGCGGGCTGTTTCGATACACACACAAACTGGTTGAAACTACTAAAAACAACAATATCAGTAAAAACCAGCCACTATGATAAACATCGTACAAACCAAGTCGCTCAAACAGGCCAAACCAAAATTGACCAAATTTGATGATGTAGTTTTCATACGGCTCGTTCTGCTTGAGCACAGTACCTATCACCGAAGCAATGCCCAACACACTCAGCAAACTCACCGCAAAGCGCATGGAGCTTAGTAAGTCAAACAGGTTTTTAATAAATGATAATTTTGGGTTCAAAATGCAACACTCTTATTGAGGGAATTTGGTTTAATGCGAATTTAAAACTTAGCCAAATCAAACATCTATTTGGACTTCAATTTAATGGATATAGTTGCTAACCAGAGGATTAAAAATTGCACACCAAAAATTAAGGGTAGCACATGCTACCCTTAATTTAAGTAACTAGTATTAACGTAAACCCTGAATATAGTCAGCGACTGCTGCCATTTCTGCATCTGTCATTTTTGCTGAAATGGCCATCATCATAGGTGCGTTTGCACGCTCTCCGGTTCGGAACGCTTTTAGCTGAGCCAAAGTGTAATCTGCATGCTGACCATGTAAGCGCGGAAATTGCTTAGGAATACCAGCACCGTTAGGGCCATGACAGGCAGCACACGCAGGTACATTGTTAGCGGCAATACCAGCACGATAGATTTTTTCACCTAAAGAACCAGCGCCATTTTTACTGGCTTGACCCAAAGTCAGTTTTTTTGCTGCAAAGTAGGCCGCAAGCTCTTTCATTTCGTCATCGCTAAGACCTGCTGCCATACCCGACATTACGGCATTGGCGCGCTTACCTGATTTAAACTCCATGAGCTGTTTTTGCAAATATTCAGGATGTTGTGCTGCCAACTTTGGATTTAGCGTAACCACGCTGTTGCCATCGACTGCATGGCATGCAGCACATACGGTATTGACGATTTGCTCGGCACTTCTTTTTGCCGGGGCTTCCGCAGCAACCTCAAACGATAACGCCAAGGTGAAACTTGAAATCAACCATGCTAAATGACGAAATTGCATTACTGCTCCTAAATCTTGATTATTCAACTAATTAACTCGTTATTTTAGCGAAAATCCACTATTCGTGATAGCATTTTTCACGATTACAGCAATTCATTTAAATATTTCAAAATTGATTCTCCAATCCATTGCAAGTCCATAACTGCAATGCATATTTAAAGCGAATTTGCATACAAGAACTGGATTTTTATGCCTTTGTTTCAAAACGCCACATTTTTTATTTCTGCGCACCACCTGCGCGACCTTCCACCAGCCAGCGGCATTGAAGTCGCTTTTGCAGGCCGCTCAAACGCAGGCAAATCCAGCGCACTCAACACACTAGCGAATCACAATCGACTCGCTTATGTGAGTAAGCAACCCGGGCGCACACAGCTCATTAATTTCTTCACCTTGGGCAATGACAGACATTTAGTCGATTTGCCAGGTTACGGTTACGCCAAGGTACCTGAAGCCATGCGTGCGCATTGGCAAAACGTACTTGCACGCTATTTAAGTGAACGTCCAAGTTTGGGTGGCTTAGTCTTGGTGATGGATAGCCGTCATCCACTCACGCCTCTAGACAGACAAATGCTAGATTGGTTTTGTCCAAGTGGCAAACCGGTGCATGTTTTGTTAACAAAGTCAGACAAGCTATCACGTAGCGATGCCGCATTGACTTTGAACAAAGTACGAAAAGAGTTATTGGATAACTGGGGCAAGAGCTACCATAGCACCTGCACGGTGCAGTTGTTCTCGAGCTTGAAAAAGCAAGGCGTAGAAGAAGCCGAGCAGATTATTGGCAAATGGCTGTTTGCAGATGAAGATACAGCTGATGAAAATACACAAGAAGCTTCAATCTAGCTAAACATTCACTATCGCGGTTTGCATCACCACTTTTGCTGCCGCTTTGCGCAACAACTCCTGCACTAAAATAAAGCTGTTGGCATTAAAGCGCAGCGAAGTTCCGCCAACCTGTAGCTCAACCATATCTATCACACTGTTATAAGTGACCATACATTTAGTATCACTGGGCAGTACTGTTTTTCCTATCACCTGATTTCTTTTCATCACAACCTCTTTTATACGTAACTTGACGGTTTAAATGATAATGATTCTCATTTAAACCGTCAAGTCATTAGCAAGTTGCTGATGGAATGACTATCTGCGGATGAACACCATATCCCACACGCCGTGACCTAATTTAATGCCACGGTTTTCAAATTTGGTCAGTGGGCGATAGTCAGGTTTTACTGCGTAGTCTTTTGCGGTATTTTGCAATTGCGGTTCTGCATTTAATACTTCCAACACCCATTCGGCATACTCTTGCCAGTCAGTCGCTACATGAATATAAGCACCAACCTTTAACTTGCTGCATAACAGTTTTATAAACTCTGCTTGAATCAGGCGACGTTTGTGATGGCGCTTTTTATGCCAAGGGTCAGGAAAGAAAATATGCACCCCGTCTAGGCTCGCATCAGCAATCATATTGTGTAGCACTTCTACTACATCATGCTGAATCACACGAATGTTAGTAAGCGCCTGCTCGTCAATTAACTTAAGCAACGCGCCAACACCTGGGGTATGCACCTCCGCCGCCAAAAAGTCACATTCAGGCAAAGTAGCAGCAATTTTTGCCGTGGTTTCACCCATACCGAAGCCGATTTCTAGAATCTTTTTACTGTCAGCACGGCCAAACTTCGCATTTAAATCTAACAGTTCTGGCTGATAAGTAATGCCGAACTTAGGAAAAACTGTTTCCAGTGCACGCGCCTGACCTTTGGTCAAACGACCTTGGCGCAGCACAAAACTGCGTATACGGCGCTGACTAAGATCATTGTCGTCAGCGGGATTATCTTGAATACTTTGAGTGGGATTTAGTTCGTTCATGGCGCGCATTATACTTTAACGATTCATTCATAACGTATGGGATTTATCGCCCGTGGAAAATCCCATCAACGGTGATTCAATCTGCTTAACAAAAGCAATCACTTTAAACAAATCTCCCATCTCAGCTGGTGACAACAGTTTTTGCGCTGCTGCGGCCAGTGGCACATAATTAGCCATATCTTCAGCTGGCACTTGCGACATCAAATTCAACATGCCGCAATTCATTAAAAACTGCGCCTGCGAGGTAAAGCCGGCAAATTCCAACCCAGCTTTCACACCGGCATGGGCGATAGACGTAAAATCCACATGCGCAGTGATATCCTGCAAACCTACGTAGTGCAGCGGGTCAGTATGGGCATAGTGCTGGTAGTGGCACATTAACGTGC
>NCHI01000094.1 GCA_002281815.1 Methylotenera sp. 24-45-7 | reverse complement strand
GGTTAAGCTGCGATGGCAACTCTGCCGCTGGCATGCTATTGCAAAAACTGCCTGAAACCATGAACCAAAGCACTAAAACTGATGATGCTATCGTGCATGATTTAGATGCTTGGAATCGTATTGGTCACTTAGCTGACACCATCACGGATGAAGAGATGCTGAATTTGCCAATAGAAACTCTGTTACACCGCTTATTTCATGAAGAAGATGTGCGCTTGTTTGAAGCTAGTAATACCAAGTTTTTCTGTAGCTGCACCCGCAACAGTGTAGCCAACATGTTGCGCATGCTGGGTAATGAAGAAATCAGCAGCATACTTGAAGAGCAAGGCAAGATTGATGTGAACTGTGACTTCTGCAATACGCATTACAGCTTTGACAAAATTGATGCAGCGCAGCTAATGGTGAGTGATGTGGCTGCGCAAAGCAGCAAAGAAATTCACTAAAATAGCCAAAAAATATTACTTAGACATTTGGCGCGCACGCTCAAACAAACACACTGCGGTGGCGGCACCTGCATTGAGCGACTCCACGGAAGCATCAGCCATCGGTATGGTAATGGCCTTGCTAGCCGCAGCAATCGTTTGCTTACGCAAGCCACCACCTTCATTGCCAATCACAAATGCCGTGGCGCTGGTTAAATCTTGTGCATAGAGCGATTCGCCATGCATCGCTGTAGCAAAGCTGTTACCTTCAAAGGCGGCAAGTTCGGCAATTAAATCTGCACGCTCAACAATAGGCAACACAAACTGGGCGCCCTGCCCACCACGCAATGCTTTGGGTGACCATGCATCAGTGCAGCCGGTACTTAAATAAGCGACCTCTACCCCAGCTGCCACCGCAGTGCGCAGCATGCTGCCTAAATTACCTGGGTCTTGAATATCTTCCAGCATTAATGCAAATTTAGGCGCTGGCGCAATTTCTAACTGCGGAATTTTCACCAAGGCTAAAATACCTGTTGAGCTGGCGACCGGCGTTAATTCAGCAAACATCAAAGTAGGCATCATAATAGTTGAAACATCCACCAGCTCCTGAATCAAACCAGTAGCCTCAACCGTACTTTTACCTTCAGGAATAATCACCACATCCGGCAAACCGAAAGTCGCCATATAAGATTCAATCAGATGCACGCCATCGAGCAAAGTTTTGCCCTCAGTGCGGCGTTCTTTGGCGTTGTCAGCAAACTTTTTAAGCTGCTTGAAGATTGGATTGTCGCGCGAAGTGATGTGTTTGAATGACATAATTCTTAAATTATTTAGCAAAACGCTAGTTTAACGTAAAGCGCTGAGATTAATCAGCGCTACAGGCGAATCGCCGATAAAGATATAATGCGCTATGGCTAAAAAAATCTCTATAGAACGTATTCTGCACAATCAGGGTTTTGGCTCACGCAAGTTGTGCCGCATTTTAATTATTAATGAAGAAATTACCGTCAATGGCGAGTTGTGCGATGACCCGGATGCCACTTTTGACACCGAAAACTTAAGCTTCACGATTAAAGGCGAGGCTTGGGATTATCACGAAAAATCCTATCTCATGCTGCATAAGCCTGCAAACTACGAGTGCTCGCACAAAACCCAGCACCACCCCACCATTTACAGCCTGCTACCGCACCCTTTGGTTGAGCGCGGTGTGCAATGCATAGGTCGGCTGGATGAAGATACTACCGGTTTAATTCTAATTTCAGACGATGGTCAGTTTATTCATAAAATGAGCTCTCCAAAATGGAAAGTGCCAAAAATTTATGAGGTGACCTGCAAGCATCCGGTCAGTGATGAGCAAATTGCGCATATTTTAAAAGGGGTGCAACTGATAGATGAGGATGCGCCAATTGCTGCACTGTCCTGCGAAAAAATCAGCGAGCATGTGATACACATGACACTGGCCGAAGGTAAATACCATCAGGTAAAACGCATGGTGGCGGCAATTAGCAACCGTGTAGATGGTTTAAAACGAATTCAGATTGGCCAACTGAAATTACCAGCGGATTTAAAAGTGGGCGAATGGCGCTGGCTGAGCGAAACCGATTTAAACAATCTCAAGCCGATTGAGAACTAGCGTCAGCAATATAAAGTCATAAAATTAACTCATTATTAAAAAGCTCATCATGACCAAATTACACAAGCTCTGTATTGTTATTTTCAGCATGCTGCTCGCATCCTGCATGGGCGTACCCGATAACGTCAAAATAGTGGATAACATTGATGCCAACCAATACTTGGGTACCTGGTACGAGATTGCACGGCTAGACCATAGTTTTGAGCGCGATTTAATGAATGTAACGGCCAACTATAGCTTGCGTGAGGATGGCGGCATTAAAGTGATTAACCGCGGCTATAACCCTAAAAAAAATGAATGGAAACAGGCTGAAGGCAAAGCTTATTTTGTAGATGCGCGCCACCCCGATGGCACTTATAACGGCAAACTGAAAGTCTCTTTTTTTGGACCATTTTATGGTGCTTACAACATCATCGAGCTAGATAAACCTTATTACAACTATGTAATGTTATGCGGACCTGACAAATCTTATTTTTGGATTTTGTCACGCACCCCGCAGCTGCCCTATCCGATTAAACAACACCTGATTGCAAAAGCCAAAGAACTCGGCTTTGCTACAGACAAACTTATTTATGTGCCGCAAACCAGTGAGGTGATTGATTACGAAGCTGGCAAACACGTGACTCAATAAAAAAATATTCCTACAAACATATCTTTTGATACACGCTAAAAGGTAAAACTGCCACATGAAACTCGAAACTTGGGAGTTACTGAGCTACATCGTTACCGTATTCGGCTTTCCGCTGGCAATATTTGCATTCATGATTGAGCAGCGTAAAGAACGAGAGAATGAAGATGAAGAGGTTTATCAGCTTCTTACCGCTGACTACACTGACTTTCTAAAGCTAGTGATGGCAAACCCCGATTTGCAATTGCGCTCAAATTGCGAGATTACTAGCCTGACTGAAGAGCAACAGGAGCGCAAACTGGTGATATTCGAGATATTAATTTCACTGTTTGAGCGTGCTTATTTACTCAGCTATGATGAAAAAATGTCTAATAAACAACTGCGTCGTTGGCGTTCTTGGGAAGACTTTATGAGCGAATGGTGCGAGCGCGAAGATTTTCGTAAAATTCTACCTAGATTATTGCAAGGTGAAGATCCAGATTTCGCAGCGCACATCAAGCAATTAGCAGCAAAGTTTAGTGCTTAAATCAAAACTTTACACTTTCAGATTATTTCATTGGGCTTAACTTAAAGCCTGCACGTTTTAAACCAGCAATCAAACCAGTTTTACCCGCAAGATGAGAAGCCCCCACCGCTACAAACAGGCGCTTATCTTGCGCAGCCGCCACAATGCGTTCTGTCATCAGCACATTACGCTCATCCAGTAGTTTCACCCGCATGCGCTGCCACAATTCTGGTGGCAACATACCGCCAGTAATTTTATCATCCAGGGCGGCAAGCTTGGCGCTATCCCCTGCCAAGTAGGCTTTTATCAAGCGTTCATAGTCTTTTAGCTTTTCTTCATCAGTGCGCTTTAGTACTGCACGCAGCATCAATAACTGCTCATCTAACTGCAGGCTATCCATCACGCCAAAATGTTCGACTGCGCTTTCCAGCCCACGCACTTCTTTACCTAAATCCTCAGCTTTAGTCATGAGCAGATTGTCTTGCGCAAATGGGGTGAGTGGTCTGGGTGAATCAAAAATAGCCGCCAGCAGCCATGGCTTCATGTTATGCACTGCATTGCGGTGCATAACATGAAAATCAGCCAGCGCATACACCTGATTGAGCTCGTTTTCTGTGAGCATATCCTTCAAGTTGTTATTAGCCATGCTAAGAAACTTGGTATCTTGCGCCTCTTTGGTTTCCATCATGAATACATCAACAGATTTAAGCGCATGAATAACCGTTGGAGAAAACTCGGTGACGCGATTGTCGTCGGTGTGGATGGTGCCAAACACATAGATGGTATTTTTGTCGGGCGCTTCCGCTTTCCAAAACAGCCCCGACGCAGCGTGGCCATTAAGGCTAAATAGCGCAAAAAATGCAATTGCAAAAAGCTGCTTTGCAGTGGTTTTAACATTTGAAAACATATCTGCCCTAAACATTGGTGGCGCACATAGCGCCACCTTACTTCTTGCAGACCTTAAACAAGCAACAAAAGTTTAAGAGTATTTACGTTTTTTTTCTGTGCTGCGTCTTCTGACTGAGCGCTCCAACTGCTCACCACGCACCGTCATCACCGGTTTGTTAGAAAGCGGCTGATAAGCTGGAATTAAGCAATGTTTACCGTGGCCGATTAAATCTGGACGCCCCATACGAATCAAAGCCTCGCGCAACATCGGCCAGTTATTTGGGTCGTGGTAGCGAATAAATGCCTTATGCAATTTACGCACGTTACCGGCTTTAGGAATCGGTACATTGTCAGAATCTGCTGTTACTTTGCGTAACGGATTTTTACCAGAGTGATACATTGCGGTGGCCATCGCCATCGGCGTAGGGGTGAATGTCTGCACCTGATCCAGCTTGAAATCATATTTTTTCAGCCATAACGCCAAGTTCAGCATGTCTTCATCGGTAGTGCCCGGATGCGCCGCGATGAAATATGGAATCAGATACTGTTTTTTACCCGCCTCAGCGCTAAATCTCTCGAACATGGCTTTGAAATCGTCATAAGCGTCCATGCCCGGCTTCATCATTTTGCTTAATACATTTTCTTCAGAATGCTCAGGGGCAATTTTCAAATAGCCACCCACATGATGCTGCACTAACTCTTTCACATATTCAGGTGATTTCACTGCCAAGTCGTAGCGCACACCAGAGCCAATCAGAATTTTCTTCACGCCTTTAATAGCACGCGCTTTGCGATATAGCTGTACGAGCGCACTATGATCGGTATTCAAGTTTTCACAAATACCCGGATAAACACAGCTTAATTTGCGGCAGTTCTTCTCAATCGACTCGCTCTTACAGGCAATGCGATACATATTGGCAGTGGGTCCACCCAAGTCTGAAATCACACCAGTAAAGCCATCTACTTTGTCACGAATTTCTTCAATTTCTTTCAGAATCGAGCCTTCAGAACGGCTTTGAATAATGCGCCCTTCATGCTCGGTAATGCTACAGAAAGTACAGCCGCCAAAGCAGCCACGCATGATATTCACACTGAAGCGTATCATTTCCCAAGCCGGAATTTTGGCATCGCCATAAGCTGGGTGAGGTTTACGTGCGTACGGCATGTCGTACACATAATCCATTTCTTTGGTGGTAAGCGGAATTGGCGGCGGATTGAGCCAGACTTCACGGTCACCATGACGCTGCACCAGCGCACGTGCGTTGCCCGGATTAGCTTCTAAATGCAGCACGCGCGAGGCATGCGCATAAAGCACCGGGTCAGCAGCCACTTCTTCATACGATGGCAGACGCACTACCTGCTTGCTACGGTCAGCTTTAGGTTTACGCACAATCTCAATGGCTTTAGTGCCATCCGGTAAATCTGCTTTTGTTTTGCTGTCATCTGTGGCGCAGCTGGCATCAGCCTTGCCCATCTTCATTTCATAAGGATCTACGTGTTTTTCTATCACGCCTGGACGATCTAGCTTAGTACTTTCAATTTCGCTCCAGCCTTCGGGGATTTTTTTGCGCAAAAAAGCCGTGCCGCGAATATCCTGAATATCGGCTACTTTTTCGCCTTTGGCGATGCGGTGCGTTAACTCTACTAAAGCGCGCTCGGCATTACCGTACAACAAGATATCGGCTTTGGAGTCGAGCAAGATACTGCGACGGTCTCAATACTACCTATCACTACCGGCACATCAGAATAAGCTTCACGACAACGCTGGCTATACACCAGCACTGCACGGTCAGGCCGTCTGTTTGGCGCGGCATCAGGCGTATAAGCATCGTCACTGCGAATTTTTCTATCCGCGGTGTAGCGGTTCACCATACTATCCATATTGCCGGCAGTAATGCCGTAGTACAGGTTAGGCTTACCTAACACTTTAAATGCTTCGGCATTTTGCCAATCCGGCTGCGCAATAATCCCCACCCGAAACCCCTGCGCTTCGAGCAAACGTCCAACTAGCGCCATGCCAAAGCTAGGGTGATCAATATAAGCATCGCCGGTGACTAAAATGATGTCACAGCTATCCCAGCCCAGCGCATCCATTTCGGCGCGCGACATAGGCAAAATAGGCGCAGCCCCAAAGCGCTTCGCCCAATAAGGACGGTAGCTTTGCACAGGCTTTGCAAGCATGGTGGTGTATTGTTCCAAGGCGTATTCAGCAAACAGTAAAAGAGCGCGCATTTTACGCGCTAATTGTATGATTAAAAAGCTTTTTTACGCATTATTTACATTTAATAAACCCCATTTACAACAAGGCTATACCAAATCGCTTCAATACAACTGCAAAGCCTAAGAAAACGACAATAGTAAATAATGCGCAAGATAGCAGAGTCATTACAAATCCCCATTTGGGTAACAAATATGGAAACAGCAAAAACATTGGTAGCGTAGGCAATACATACCAAAAAGTGTAGTAAGCATGATTGGCAATTTTAGCTTCCGGTTGCTGTTCCACATACAGCCAAATCAGGGTAAGCACCGTGACTAAAGGCAAAGCTGCCACCAAGCCACCTAGTTTGTCGCTGCGCTTCGCCAGCTCTGAAACCAACACCACTAAGCCAGCGGTAATCAGATATTTCATGATTAAATATTGCATTACAGCTCCCTCACTTTAAAAATATTTTGTTAATGCCCACTATGCGCATCATGGCCAGCAGGCTTACGCACTTTCAGCTCTATGGCAGGATTGGTCACATCTACAGGTGCTGCGCTAGCTGGTGTCGGCTTATCAGTTCCAGTGTATTCTCTGGCGACTGTCCCAGGCGGATGCTGATAAGGGCCAGGGTCTTTGTAATCATTACGCGCCAGATTTTCACGCACTTTTAGCGTTGTAAACATACCACCCATTTCTATCGCACCATACTGACCGGTGCCCGTCATCATCGGCAAGGTATTCTCCGGCAAAGGCATGTCCATCATCGCTGCCATATCACTCATTTCCGACATACCAGTTTCGCCCATGCTCATATAATCGGGCACCAGATTGCGAATTTTATTCACTAAATCGTCTTGTTTTACCCCCAACATAGTCGGCACATCGTGCCCCATGGCATTCATGGTATGGTGACTTTTATGGCAATGCAAAGCCCAATCGCCCAGCTCATCCGCCACAAATTCAAGCGCTCGCATCTGCCCCACCGCAATATCTGTGGTCACCTCCGGCCATCTGGCGCTTGGCGGCACCCAACCACCGTCAGTGCCGGTCACGGTAAACTCATGTCCGTGCAAATGTATGGGGTGATTGGTCATGGTCAGATTACCGACACGTATGCGTACCTTGTCATTTTTACGCACTACCAGTGGGTCTATACCCGGAAAAACGCGGCTGTTCCAAGTCCATAAATTAAAATCCAGCATGGTGTTGATTTTGGGTTTATAGCTGCCAGGTTCGATGTCATAAGCATTCAGTAAAAATATAAAATCTCTATCCACCGCCATGAATTTTGGGTCCTTCGGATGTGTAACCCAGCTGCCCATCAGCCCCATCGCCATCTGCGTCATTTCATCCGCATGTGGGTGATACATAAAGGTACCTGCACGTTTAGCCACAAACTCATACACAAAGGTTTTACCGGGCAAAATAGCCGGTTGCGTTAAACCGCTCACGCCATCCATGCCGTTTGGCAGGCGTTGCCCGTGCCAGTGTATGCTGGTTTTTTCTGGCAAACGGTTGGTCACAAAAATACGCACTCGGTCACCTTCTACCACTTCAATGGTAGGCCCAGGACTCTGGCCGTTGTAACCCCAAAGTTGCGCCACCATACCCGGTGCAATTTCACGCAGCACTGGTTCCGCCACAAGATGAAATTCTTTCACACCATTATTCATGCGCCATGGCAAGCTCCAGCCGTTTAGCGTTACCACTGGATTGAAAGGCCTGCCAGTTTCCGGGTGCAAGGGTGCCTGCGTGTTGGCTTTTTCGGCGGATACGATTTCAGGTAAAGCGGCTAATGTCACTTTGCTGACCGAACTCAAAGCAATGCCAGCACCTGCAGCACCTGCTAATTTAAAAAAATCTCTTCTGTTAATATTTGGCGTATTCATGATTATTTCCCTTCCACCGAATGCAAATTACCGATGCGTGTCATCTGCAATTCGGTATCTGCCAGCCAAAACGCATTCAGCTTTTGTATATAAGTTTTTACGCTGCTCACTTGCGCACGCGCATCTGCAAACAATTCAAATGGGCTCACCAACATGCCGTTGTAGCGCAGTAGTTTTTCATCCAGAATTTTCTTACGCAAAGGCACAATTTCGTCGGCGTATTGTTTTGCTATGTCATAACTGGTTTGATAATAACCATAAGCTTCACGTATTTCAGACTGTGCATTGTTTGCAATATAAGCAGCCTCGTTTACGCTTTGCATGTAGCTCGCTTCGGCACGCGCCACTTTGGCACTGCCCCAGTCAAACAAAGGCAACTCAAAGGCAATATCGACACCTTTTTTGTAGGCATCATTACGACTCCCCTCTAGCACACGCGCCGGGCCTATTTCCAACACATTGATAAAGCGGGTGGTTTTGCTAAGCCCCAAGCGCTTTGCCATATTTTCAGTGCGCAAACGTGCGGCCTGTAAGTCCAGCCGTTCGGCAAACGCTTGCTTGGTGAATTGTTCAGGTTCAGTCAGGGTTTTGGGTAAGTCGGGTAAGCGTGATTGCAAAGTTAATTGATTAGCACTCATGCCCAATAACCTAGCTAGAGATTCTTTTGCAACAATCGATTTTTGCTGTGCTTCCAGCACATCTAGCGCAGCCTCTGCATAAAAGCCCTGCTCTCTGGCCAGTTCAAGCTGGTTCCAGTTACCTGCTTTCACCATACGTTTTGCCATCTCGGCACTGGCTTCGGCAGAGGTTTTTACCTGCAAGCTATAGCTATACTGCTGATTGGCAGCGACTGCATTAAAGTAAGCTTGCCGTGTTTGATACGCGACTTGTAATACTTTAATCGCCACTTGCTGTTTAGTTTGCTCAAAATTTAGCCGCTCAATTTCAACTAACTTCGGCATCGTCAACAATGAAAAAATATTAAAAGTCAGCGCCTGCTCGATTTTATAGTCGCCATTATTTCTGGCATACAGCATAGAAAATCTGGGGTTAGGCAATCTGCCAGCCTGCACCATATCCGCTTCAGAAATACCCAATTCAAACAAATCTGCCTGCAAACTTTTGTTATTTAACAATGCTATTTGCACGGCTAGCTCAACATCTAAGTCTTTTTGCATTAGCTCAGCCACACGCTCAGCGATTAAATGTTGATCTGCTGTGGTTTTTGACCAAACAACTTGCTGTGAAATATGTTTTTCTGTCAGCAACTTCACATCGTTTAAACCACCGTCTTTAGTAAAACTGGCGCACCCGCTCAACACGAATAGCGCCAACAATAGTGGCGTAGCTTTCGTGTAGGCAGGATACTTTTTGTGGGTAACCATAGAACACCTCCGTCTGAAACTTAAAGTTGTCTGGCGCCCAGCGCCAGACATCACAAACAAGACACGGCTGGAGTAACCAAAACCGTGTCTGTGTATGCATTAAGCGATGGGAGGCTTTTGTAACTGTGGGCTGGTGGGTGATAAATACGCTGGACTTGACGATGTCACCATGACAGCTTTGTGACTATCTTCAATTACTTTCATTGCATGATTCGGCATCATGGAACTGCAAGCCAAGCAGTGATTGCAATGTTTACACCCGCCATGTGAGGTAGTTTGATGGTCAATCTCATGCGTGTTGAGCTCGGCATGCGCATGCTGATGTGCATGCTGCGCTTCATGATTGTGCAGCGCGCTCTGTTTTTGCTGCACATTTGATTTTTGCTGCACATTTTGCTTTTGCTGTGCATTTGTAAGCGCTGTGGACACCATCATCCCGCCTGCATAAACCGTGTTTGCAATCAACATGGTTACTAGCAGTGCCACAAAAATACGTAAAAAAAGATGGTTAAACAGGCGCATGTGTTTTAATCTGTGCTGACATTAACATCGTCATCTTTTAGCATAATACAAGTGTGACTCATCAATCAACAAAAAGTGCTACCAGCCTATGAGCAACGGCTACTATCAACTACCGAATGGACGTGTTGCCAGCATTGATCAGGATTGCCCGTTTCCGGCTATTGAGGATGCGCTAAAAGAACCCAACGGCTTAATTGCAATTGGAGGCGATTTATCATTAACAAGACTAATTGCGGCTTATCGGCAAGGTATATTCCCTTGGTTCAGTGATGATGAACCGATACTGTGGTGGACCCCTGACCCACGCATGGTGCTATTTCCAGATGAGTTAAAAGTATCCGACTCTTTGAAAAAAACCATCAAAAAACAACGCTTTGAAATACGCTTCAATAGCGCTTTTCGAGCAGTGATTACCGCATGCAGCAGTACTCTGCGTGCAGGTCAGCATGGCACTTGGATTACACAAGATATCATTGACGCTTATTGCAATTTGCATGATGCGGGCTATGCGCTTTCAAGTGAAGCCTGGCTGGATGGCAAACTGGTGGGCGGCTGCTACGGTGTAAAAATTGGCCATATGTTTTATGGTGAGAGCATGTTCACTGATGTGAGTGATGCCTCAAAAGTAGCATTTGTGCACTTGGTGCAGCATCTCAAAAGTGAACGTGTAGGCATGATAGATTGCCAAATGAAAACGGCGCATCTTGCACGCTTTGGCGCACGCGAGATTAGCCGTCTGGAATTCATGCAAAAACTAAACTTTCTTTGCAACAATAGTGCTAACTAATACAATCAAATTATGACCTTGCCCGGCGACCAACCTCTACAAAAACTGCAGTTTTATGTCACCACTGGCTATAGCTGTGGTTACTTACCCAACAAACTAGCACAGAGCTTAATTGCCGCACCCCAACATTTAGTGAACACAGAAATTTACAGTGGTTTGATACAGCAGGGTTTTAGACGCAGTGGAAAATTTGCCTACCGCCCACACTGTGAGAACTGCCGCGAATGTGTGCCAGTACGTATTGTACTCAATGAATTTATTCCGAATCGCAGCCAGACGCGTGCTTACAAGCAGCACCAACAACTGACTACGCATATCTTGCCGGTAGACTTTCATGAAGCGCATTACCAGCTTTATGCGCAATATCAGCGGGCACGTCATGATGACAGCATGAAGGCGGATGCGAGCACAGATGACGAAACAGAAGCTGAGCAATATCGCAATTTTTTATGCCAAAGCAATGTAGAAAGCGTACTGGTTGAATTTAGAGACCATGGCAGATTAGTTATGGTGAGCGTCATCGATATAGTGCGCGATGGCATTTCTGCGGTGTACACGTTTTATGACACCAGTGGCTTAAGCGCAGACAATCCTCAAAAACGTCCGAGCTATGGCACCTATAATATTATTTGGCAAACACTATGGGCCAAGCAGTTAAATCTGCCTTATCTATATTTAGGTTACTGGATTAAAGGTAGCCCTAAAATGACCTATAAACAAAATTTCAAACCACTAGAAAAACTCATCGACGGCGAATGGCTTAAAAGTAAAACCTAGCGTTCAGTGCTACAATTCACCCTAATTTCAATTAAAACCAAACGCTAAAATTTTGAAAAAAATCGTTATTTTCGGGGTAGGACTGATAGGTGGCTCAGTAGCTCTGGCTTTAAAAAAAGCTGGCTCTACTGCACAAATCGTAGGCCTAGGACGCTCAACCGAAAGCCTGCAAACCGCACTAGCACTGGGTGTGATTGACGTTGCAAGCACCGACGTTGCTAGCGCTGTGCAAAACGCTGACCTCATACTCATCGCCACACCAGTCGCACAAACCCCAGCTATTCTTAAAGCTATCCAACC
>NCHI01000093.1 GCA_002281815.1 Methylotenera sp. 24-45-7 | reverse complement strand
CTGGTAGAGCAGCGGACTTTTAATCCGTTTGTCGTGGGTTCGATCCCCGCACACCCTACCAAGATACAAAGCCTAGTCAGAAATGACTGGGCTTTTTCTTTTTCTGCTTTCAGGTTGTTTTGGAGCGTGAAATTCATAATCCGTTTGTGCTGTGCTCGACTGACAGCGGATTGCCAAAAAATAAAAACGACTTATAGAGGAATTTCTAAATTCGGTGTTAAATGGTCTGCACTGATTTTGCCACTACCACGTCATGCTTAATTGCATTGACATCTGTAACGTTACGCATTACAGTATAGATTAATATCTATATATGTTTGTTAATAACAACTAAATGATAAAAACTTTCAAACACAAAGGGCTCAAAGATTTTTTTGATAGCGGAAGTAAAGCTGGGATAAGACCTGATCATGCTTCTAAATTGAGCCGCCAATTATCACGTTTGGATGTAGCTAAAGCGTCAGCAGACATGAATATACCGGGTTGGAGGCTTCATCCATTAAGTGGTGAGCTGGCTGATCATTATTCAGTGACAGTCAACGGTAATTGGCGATTAACTTTTATGTTTGATGGTGAAGACGCAATACTGGTGGATTATCAGGACTACCATTAAAAGGGATACAAAATGACTAGAATGCACAACCCGCCGCACCCCGGCGAAACTTTGAGAGAAGATATTCTCCCTGCACTTGGCTTGAGTGTGACTGAAGCTGCCGATCAGCTTGGTGTTGCTCGCCCATCTTTATCAAGAGTATTAAACGGACATGCCGCTATTTCTCCTGAAATGGCTTTGCGGCTAGAAAAATGGCTTGGTGTAGAAAATGGCGGTAGCGCTGATTTATGGCTAACTCAGCAAGCCGCTTATGACTTATGGCAAGCAAGAAGTAAATTCAACGCAAAAGTAAAACCTGCTGAGTTATTAGTAGCTTAATGTGGGTGAGATTGTTAAATTTAAATAAAAATCAATGAGTTATAAGAAATTTTAATCCGTTTGTCGTGGGTTCGATCCCCGCACACCCTACCAAGATACAAAGCCTAGTCAGAAATGACTAGGCTTTTTCTTTTTGGCTTTGTTGATGCGTTCAAAAGTCTGTTTAGCTGTGATAAAAATGTGCCTGATTTTTACCTGAGGTTTTGGCTTCATACATTGCTTGGTCTGCCGCGGTGATGAGGGTTTTAGCTGATTTGACATGGTCAGGGTAGATGGCTATGCCGATACTAATGCCCATGAATACTTGTTTGTCGGCAGGGTTGTCAAAAACAGCTTGGTTTAGGGCTTCGATAATGCGGTTGGCGATTACTTGTAGTTCATTTTTATCATGAAAGTGGTTTGCAACCAGCACAAATTCATCTCCGCCGATGCGCGCAAAAAAGTCGGAATCGCGCAGGGTTTTGTTAATCCGTTCTACTGCTGTAATCAGTGCTTTGTCACCTGCGTCATGACCATATTGGTCGTTAATCAATTTAAACCCGTCGAGATCCATATATAACAAGCCAACTTTTTGCTTGCTTCTGCCAGCTTGTGAGATGGCTTGTTTTAAATATTGCTCAAAATTTCTTCTGTTTGGCAGTTTTGTCAGGGTGTCGTGCAGTGCCAGATGACCAAATTGTTCGGCAAGTTCTTCAATCGATGAGGCATGCTCAAATAGCCAGACGGTTCTTTTATAGTTAATGATAAGGATCATGCTCATTAGTAGCACGATGGCTAGCGACAATACTTTTAATTGATTAAGCGTCTCGGCCAATAGACGATCCACTTTATCGCTTTCGTTTTGCATGATGAGGTCGAGCGAGCGGATTTCCATGCGGATTTTATCCATGATGAGTTTATTATTATTGGTCGCCATTCTAAGATGCGGCGCGTAAGAACCCGCAGAAAGTTGTATTTGCAAAGCCACTTGACCTACGCCAAATTTATTTTTGATCAGCGTATCTAGCCTCACCAGCAAAGGCGCGATTTCAGGAATTTCTGTTTGATGGCTTTTTAGTTGATTGAGTAGCGAGTCATTTTGTATCGCTGATTGATTATAAGTATCTAGAAACTCTACGTTACCTGTCAGCAGGTAGCCTCTGAGGCTGTTTTCGGCAGTAATCAGTGAATTCAATAATTTGACCGCTTCATATTTGGCATCGGAAATTTGTACTTTGCGCTGCGCGGATTCAAGCAAATGATGGGCGCTAAAAAACACCCACGACATTGCGATGATCAGAACGATTGCGGCAATGGCGGGCGGGAGAATAATGTGTTGTTTGTAATTAAGATTTCCAGACATTATCAAGCTTGCTCATTTGGTTTTAATATTAGTGTTGTAATGGTTTTGAAACTAATTTTTAGTTTCGAATATTTGAATAACAGCAACTGGTGGTTAGCTAAACATGTTTGCTTAGTGCTCATAGTAAACCTATTCAGTGTGAGCATCTAATTCTTTAGTCGTATCAAGTACTTGTTTTTAACTCATCAGAAATGATTAAGGCTTTTTCTTTTGTGCGGCTACAATTCACATGCGCCATGATAATTTTGCTTAATTTCAATGAAACCTGAACCCACTAAATCCGAGTTGCATCCGCGTAATAAACATCGCGCACGTTATGATTTTGAGCAGCTGATTCAAGCTAACCCAGCGTTGGCGATGCATGTGAAATTAAACCAATATGGCGATGTTTCTATCGATTTTTCTGATGCCTTAGCAGTGAAGGCACTTAATCAGGCCTTGCTCAAACAGTTTTATTGCGTGGCGGTTTGGGATATTCCCAAACACTATTTATGTCCACCGATTCCGGGACGTGTTGATTATTTGCATTATATGGCTGACTTAATTCGCGAAACGCATGCTGAGCTAGCCGCCAATTCACAATCAATACGCGTATTAGATATTGGTGTGGGCGCTAATGTCATTTATCCGCTGTTGGGTCAGCGTGAGTATGGCTGGCAATTTGTGGGCGCGGATGTGAGCACTGAAGCATTGAAAAATGCGCAGTCTATTGTCGATGCTAACGCGCTTTCAAGCGTGATTGAATTGCGCTTGCAAACTTCACCAGCCTCAATTTTCAAGGGCATTATTCAACCCGGTGAGATGTATACATTTACCATGTGCAATCCACCATTTCATGCCTCTTTAGCCGATGCGCAAGCCGGCACGCAGCGCAAGTGGCGCGGCTTGGGCAAGCAGGGCGCTAGCAAAAAGTCTGTGGTGTTGAATTTTGGTGGGCAAAGTGCAGAACTGTATTGTGCTGGTGGCGAGGAGGCATTTGTCACTGCCATGGTGAATGAAAGTAAACAGTTTGCGTCACAGAGCTTATGGTTTACTACTTTGGTTTCCAAAGCAGCTAGTTTGCCTGACTTGTATCGTGTGCTCAAAAAAATCAATGCGCGCAGTGTAAAAACCATCGCAATGGCGCAAGGCCAAAAACAAAGCCGCATCGTGGCGTGGACTTTTTTGTAGCTAGCCCGCTGTGCTAGATTAAATGGGCTAACTACATCAACACGCTGATGTTTTTTAATTTAGCTTCAAATTCTGCAAGCGGCAGCGGTTGGCTAAATAAATAACCCTGGCACAGATTGCAGTGATGTTTTTCTAAAAATGCACGCTGACTTTCTAACTCCACACCTTCGGCAATCACTTCAATACCTAAGTTATTTGCCATGCCGATAATGGTCTGCACCACCACGGCATCTCTGTCGTTCATGCACATATTGCGTATAAAGGTTTGGTCAATTTTTAACTGATCCAGCGGCAGTTTGGTGAGGTAAGATAATGACGAAAATCCGGTACCAAAATCATCAATTGAAAAATGTACGCCAAAATCTCTGAGCGCCTGCATTTTAATCACAGCCTCTTCAACGTTATCCAGCACCAAACTCTCAGTCAGCTCAAACTTGAGTCTGCCCGGTTTAATTTGATGGTGTTTTAACATGTCGCTGACTTGCTGCACAAAACCAGGGTCATGAAATTGGCAGGCGCTCACATTGACTGCAATTTGCAGGTCGCAGGTCATAGGGTCGTTTTCCCAAGCCTTAATTTGCGCGCAGGCGGTATCCATAACCCATTGTCCGATGGCAATAATCTGCCCGGTTTCCTCGCTTAATGGAATAAACTGTAATGGTGGCACTAGCCCTTTTTGCGGGTGCTGCCAGCGGATGAGCGCCTCTGCACCATGCACATTACGCGCATGGTCTACTTGTATTTGATAGTAAAGCTTGAACTGTTGCTCTTTGATGGCGATGCGTAAATCGCTTTCGAGTGCAGCGCGTGCTTCCAGTGCGGCTTGCATGGTGGGGTCGTAAAAGCGCAAGGTATTACGCCCTGCATTTTTTGCTTGATACATGGCAATATCGGCGCGTTTGAGCAGTTCGTCCACAGTGATTTCCTGATTACGAAACAGACACACGCCTATGCTGGTAGAGCTGTGATACAAGTAGCTATCTAAATAATAAGGCTGATTGACGACAGAAATAATTTTCGCGGCTACGACTTCTGCTTGAATCGCGGCTTGTGAAACGTCTTCATTGAGGTCTTGCAATATCACCACAAATTCATCACCACCAAGTCTGGCTAGCGTATCTCCACCACGCATGCAGGTTTGTAGGCGATTCGCCACTTCTATCAGCAGCAAATCGCCCATGCTATGGCCTTTGGTGTCATTCAGTGTTTTGAAATGATCCAAGTCGATAAACAGCACCGCACCATGATTTTGATGTCGGGCGCTTACTGCCAGCGTGTGTTGCAGACGGTCAATCAGCAAACGCCTGTTCGGCAGATTGGTGAGTAAATCGTAGTAAGCCAGGTGCTGAATTTTGTCTTCAGCCTCTTTTCTTCTGGCGATATCATTTTGCAGAATTTCGTTGGCTTCTTGTAGCTGTAATGTTTTTTCTTCTAATTTGCGTATCAAAATCACGCTGTAGTCTTTGAGTCTGTCGCTATCGTCACCGCTGACAGCGGTAGGCTGATCTGGCACTGCCACCACACCTTTGGTTTGTACATCACGAAAACGTGCCAGAAAATCTTCGGGTTCAGAAGGTTTGAGAATAAAAGCATCTGCACCCAAACTGAGCGCCAGCTTTTCATCTTCGGGTTCTGTATAAGTGGCGGTATACACGATAAATGGAATCG
Source organism: Methylotenera sp. 24-45-7 (assembly GCA_002281815.1). GTDB lineage: Bacteria > Pseudomonadota > Gammaproteobacteria > Burkholderiales > Methylophilaceae > Methylotenera. Next base: position 1,178 of record NCHI01000093.1, on the reverse strand, counting down.
ATTTTAAGCGCGCGTCTGCTTTCCAATAACGCAGCAAGGTATAACCATCCATCACTGGCATCAGTAAATCAGAGACGATGAGCGTAGGTGGATTTTGACGTGCTTTAACTAAGGCTTCTGCACCATGATGGGCTGTTTCTACCGCATAACCGTTGCCTGCAAGTAATACCTGCAAGTAGTAAAGATTTTCTTCTTTATCGTCAACAATCAAAATATGCGGCATAAATATCCCTGTATTGCTGATGTAATAGTGTTACTGATTAAGACACCAGAAAAGTTGAAACTTCTGCTACAAAGGTTTCTGGGTTGATGGGCTTTTCAATATAGCCGTTACAGCCTGCGCTTAAGCACTTCTCACGGTCTCCGACCATCGCATAAGATGTGACCGCAACGATTGGAATCCGTTGCATGGCGTCAATCGATCTAAGTGCACTTGCCACGGCATAGCCATCCATCATTGGCAGCTGAATATCCAGCAGTATTAAATCTGGTAAGGTTTGTTTTGCAAGTTCTATGCCAGTCGTGCCGTCCAAGGCACTCACTACATTAAAGCCCGCTGACTCTAAAAGGAACGTAGTCAAATAACTATTTTGCGCATTGTCTTCGATTAACAATATGGTTTTTTTCATGATTTAGTCTCACCTTGCAAAGGTAACAACACAATAAATTCACTACCATTGGACCAACTGCTGTTGGCAGTTATCTGCCCACCCATTAACTCTAATAAACGTCTGCAAATTGCCAACCCCAGACCTGTGCCTTCATGCATGCGTGACAGCCCGCTATCAAGTTGCCGAAACGGTTGAAACAGCAGTGCTAAATCTTCAGGTTTGATACCGATGCCCGTGTCTGCAACACTCAGTTTTACAAATGGCGCGGCTACGCTATCAGGCTTGATTTTGTAAGAGGTTAACAATTCTGCGGTAATGGTCACGCCGCCTTTTTCGGTAAATTTAATCGCATTGTTAACGAGATTAATCAAAATCTGCTCTAGGCGTCGTCGGTCGCTCACGATGTTGCCTAAATCATTAGTGATTGAGGTGCGCAGTAATAAGCCTTTTTTCTCTGCAATCGGGGAGAGCAGGCTCACTACACGCTCAATCAACGCAATTAAATTAAATGCCTCTGAGCGCACTTCCAGCTGACCAGCTTCAATTTTAGAAATATCCAGCACATCA
>NCHI01000092.1 GCA_002281815.1 Methylotenera sp. 24-45-7 | reverse complement strand
TCCAGATACCCTTAAGATCAAGATGCATTGAGAGCAATAATATGAACAATACAAAATACCATCCGGAAACTTTAAGTGTGCGCGCTGGCTCTGAAATGACTGAGTACGGTGAGAACTCTGAAGCCTTGTTTCTAAACTCAAGCTTCAGGTTTGAAAGTGCAGCACAAGCTGCAGCACGCTTTGGCGGCACCGAGCCTGGCAATATTTATTCGCGCTTTACTAACCCAACCGTTACCATGTTCCAAAACAAGCTGGCAGCATTAGAAGGCGCCGAACAGTGCGTGGCAACATCCAGCGGCATGTCAGCTATTTTGGCCTGTGTCATGGGATTGTGCTCGGCAGGGGATCATGTCGTGGCCTCACGCAGTATCTTTGGCACCAGTGTGCAATTGTTTGGCAACATTATGAAGCGCTGGGGTCTAGAGGTGACTTTTGTCTCTTTAACCGATCCTGCCGAATGGCAAGCCGCAGTGTCCGCTAACACCAAATTATTTTTTGTAGAAACACCGTCTAACCCGCTTACCGAAGTGTGTGACATTCAAGTGTTGGCTGATATCGCGCACAAAGCGGGAGCACATTTGGTGGTGGATAACTGCTTTTGTACACCTGCCATTCAGCGACCGTTGGAATTGGGTGCTGACATCATCATTCACTCTGCCACTAAATACATTGACGGGCAGGGACGTTGCTTGGGTGGTGCGGTGCTCGGCTCTAAAGTGCTGATGGAGCCGGTATATGGCTTTTTGCGTACCGCTGGCGTGACCATGAGTGCATTCAATGCTTGGGTGTTTTTAAAAGGCTTGGAAACGCTGCATATCCGTATGGAGGCGCATGCCAAAAACGCACTGGCTTTAGCGACTTGGTTGGAAGCCCAGCCACAAGTAGCACGTGTGCATTATCCTGGCTTGAAATCACATCCGCAACATGCGCTGGCAATGCGCCAGCAAGCGAGTGGTGGTGGTATCGTGACATTTGAAGTGAAAGCTAAATCGGATCAAACTGCGCAGCAAGCAGCTTGGGCTTTAATCGATGCGACACAGCTTATTTCGATTACCGCAAACTTAGGTGATGCGAAAAGCACCATTACCCATCCCGCATCCACTACGCATAGTCGTGTAACCGCAGAGGCGCGAGCTGCAGCAGGTATTACTGACGGTTTGGTTAGAATTGCGGTAGGGCTTGAACATGTTGAAGATTTGAAAGCGGATTTAGCGCTACTCGCACAATAAATATTTTGTCATTCCGGCGCAGGTTGGAATGACAAAATATTCAGTCATTATTCAACCTAAAAACAATGTCAAAAGTATGGTCAAAAGGGTTATTTTGCGCCCTAATCATGCTAAAATTTGTTCACTATAAAAACCATTAAAAGTCAGTCAAAATATGGATCAATTCGCTAAAGAAACCCTGCCGATTAGTTTAGAAGATGAAATGCGTAGGTCTTACCTTGATTACGCGATGAGTGTGATTGTGGGGCGTGCCCTGCCGGATGTGCGTGATGGTTTAAAACCTGTGCACAGACGTGTTTTATTTGCGATGCACGAGTTATCTAATGACTACAATAAGCCATATAAAAAATCTGCACGTATCGTCGGCGACGTGATCGGTAAATACCACCCGCATGGTGATACCGCTGTTTATGACACTATCGTGCGTATGGCGCAAAATTTCTCACTACGCTACATGTTGGTGGATGGTCAGGGTAACTTTGGTTCTGTCGATGGTGACAACGCTGCGGCGATGCGATACACCGAAATCCGTATGGCGAAAATTGCCCATGAATTATTAGCGGACATTGACAAAGAAACTGTAGATTTTGGCCCGAACTATGACGGCTCTGAGCACGAGCCGCTCATTATGCCGGCACGTATCCCTAACTTACTGATTAATGGTAGCTCTGGTATCGCGGTAGGTATGGCGACCAATATCCCGCCACACAACCTGAACGAAGTATTAGATGCCTGTTTTGCGTTGCTGAAAAATCCTGAAACCACAGTTGAAGATCTGATTGAATTAGTACCTGCGCCAGACTTTCCAACGGCTGGCATTATTTATGGCACGGTAGGTGTGAAGGAAGGCTATCGTACTGGTCGCGGTCGTGTGGTGATGCGTGGTCGCACCCACTTTGAAGACATGGATAAGGGTGGTCGTCAGTCTATTATCATTGACGAGTTACCGTATCAGGTAAACAAGAAAACCCTGATTGAAAAAATCGCCGAACTGGTCAACGACAAAAAAATCGAAGGTATTTCTGACCTGCGTGATGAGTCTGATAAATCCGGCATGCGTGTAGTGATCGAGTTAAAACGTGGCGAAGTGCCAGAAGTAGTGCTCAATAACCTCTACAAGCAAACGCAGTTGCAAGATACGTTTGGTATGAATATGGTGGCATTGCTTGATGGCCAGCCGCGCTTGCTGAACCTCAAACAAATGCTCGAGGCATTCTTGCGTCATCGTCGCGAGGTGGTGACACGTCGCACTGTGTTTGAATTGCGTAAAGCGCGTGAGCGTGGTCATGTACTGGAAGGCTTGGCGGTAGCACTAGCCAATGTGGACGAGATGATTGCCATCATTAAAGCTGCGCCTACACCACCAGAAGCGAAAAAAGATTTGATGGCCAAAGCATGGCATTCAACAGTCGTTGAAGAAATGTTAAAACGCGCCGCGATGGAAGCTGCGCGCCCAGATGGTTTGGGTGTTGATTTTGGTTTAACGCCCAATGGTTATAAATTAAGCGAAGTGCAGGCGCAGGAAATTCTGCAAATGCGCTTGCAACGCTTAACTGGCCTTGAGCAAGACAAGATTGTTAATGAATACAAAGAAGTAATGGATGTGATTGCTGATTTGCTGGATATTTTGGCGAACGCATCACGTGTCACTACTATTATTTCAGATGAGTTGGCTGAAATTAGAAAACAATTCGGCGACAAGCGCCGCAGTGAAATCGTTGCTAATGCACAAGATTTATCACTGGAAGATTTAATCACGCCGCAAGATGTGGTGGTGACACTGTCACACACTGGCTACATTAAATCGCAACCGCTAGATGAATACCGTGCGCAAAGACGCGGTGGCCGTGGTAAGCAAGCCGCAGCGACTAAAGAAGATGATTTTATCGACAAGATGTTTGTGGCCAATACCCATGATTACATCCTGTGCTTCTCTAGCCGTGGCCGTGTCTATTGGTTGAAAGTGTATGAAGTGCCGCAAGGTAGCCGTGTGAGCCGTGGTAAACCTATCGTCAACTTATTCCCGTTAGAAGAGGGCGAAAAAATCAACGCCATTCTTTCCGTAAAAGAGTTTGATGAAAATCACTTTATTTTCATGGCAACTGCGCTGGGTACAGTGAAGAAAACTGCGCTAACTGAATTTGCCAACCCGCGTAAATCCGGCATTATTGCCATCAACTTAGATGACAACGATTATCTGATAGGTGCCGAAATTACCAACGGTAACAACGATATTGTGCTGGTTTCTAATGGTGGTAAAGCAGTTTGGTTTGATGAAGAAGAAGTGCGTCAAATGGGTCGAGCCACGCGAGGTGTGCGCGGTATGAAGTTGGCAGCTAAACAGCAAGTGCTGTCGTTATTGATTGCGGATGATGATAAGCAAACTGTGTTGGTAGCGACAGAAAATGGATTCGGCAAGCGCACTGTATTAGCTGACTTCCGTCATTCAGGTCGTGGCACACAAGGCGTGAAAGCCATCGCGGTCAGTGAGCGTAACGGTTTAGTTGTTGCCGCGAAACTGGTGAATGACGAAGATGAAATCATGCTGATTACTACTGGTGGTGTGTTGATTCGCACCCGCGTAAAAGAAATTCGTGAGTTAGGTCGTGCTACACAAGGTGTAACACTGATTAATCTAGGTGATGGCGAGAAACTCTCTGGTATTGAAAAAATCGTAGAAACCGATGAAGAAGATATCGCTGAATAATCAAAACATAGCCATCTGTGATTAAAAAGGTTTAAGTATTAATGACGCAAATTTATAACTTTTCTGCTGGTCCGGCAGTTTTGCCAAAAGCAGTGCTGGAACGTGCTCAGTCTGAAATGCTTGATTGGCAGGGCTCTGGTATGAGTGTGATGGAAATGTCTCATCGCGGTAAAGAGTTCACCAGTATTTTGGCGAAAACCGAGGCTGATCTTCGTAACTTATTAACGATTCCGCAAAACTATAAAGTGCTGTTTTTGCAGGGCTGAGCCATTGCAGAAAACGCCATCATTCCAATGAACTTACTCAATGGTGGCGAAGCGGATTATGTGGTGACTGGCGCCTGGTCTAAACGTAGCGTAGAAGATGCGGTGGCCTATGGAAAAATTAATATAGCCGCCAGCAGTGAAGCTGAAAAATTTACCAATGTGCCAGCTTATTCAAGCTGGAAACTCAACAAAAACGCTGCTTACTTGCATATTTGTACCAATGAAACCATCAATGGCGTTGAGTTTGATGGCTTGCCAGAGTCTGGAGATGTGCCGATTGTAGCGGATATGTCGTCACATATTTTGTCTCGTCCTATCGATGTCACTCAATACGGTGTGATTTACGGTGGTGCGCAAAAGAATATTGGCCCGGCAGGTTTGTGTATCGTGATTGTGCGTGAAGATTTACTTGGTAAAGCTTCGCCACTCACGCCAGCAGTATTTAACTGGAAAACACAGGCCGAAAATCAATCCATGATTAATACGCCGCCTACTTACAGCATTTATATTGCTGGTTTAGTGTTTGAGTGGTTGCTGGCACAAGGGGGCGTTGCAGCGATTGAGAAGGTGAACATCGCTAAAGCAAATCTGCTGTATGACTACATCGATAGCACGGATTTTTATGTGAACAATGTAGCGTTAAAAAACCGCTCGCGTATGAACATTCCATTTTTTCTTAAAGATGAATCGCTGAATGATGCTTTTCTAAAAGGCGCAGAAGCGAATGGTTTATTACAGTTAAAGGGTCATCGCATGGTAGGTGGTATGCGGGCCTCTATTTATAACGCGATGCCGATTGAGGGTGTGCAGGCCTTAATCAGCTATATGCAAGCCTTTGAAAGCGCACATTAATGTCAGATCAACTTAAACAACACCGTGATCAGATCGATGCGATTGATACGCAAATTCTCAAACTCGTAAACGACCGGGCAAGCCATGCACGCCATATTGGCGAGTTGAAAGATGATGGTGTCATTTACCGTCCGGAACGCGAAGCGCAGGTGTTAAGACGTTTAACTGAACTTAATCAAGGTCCATTGCCAGCTGAGTCAGTGACTAATATTTTCCGTAGCATTATGTCGAATTGCCGTGCTTTGGAAAAAGAGTTAACAGTGGCTTTTTTGGGGCCATTGGGCACTTACAGTGAAGAAGCCGCACTTAAGCAATTTGGACAGGGTCGAGGTGCATTAGTCTGCGGGTCGATAGATGAGGTGTTTCGCACTGTAGAGGCTGGGCAGGCTGATTATGGCATTGTGCCGGTAGAAAACTCTAACGAAGGTGCTGTAGGTCTGACGCTGGATTTATTGCTAAGTAGCCCATTAAAAATATGTGGTGAAGTGACGATTGCCGTACATCATTGTTTGTTATCGGCACAAACTGACATCAACAAAATTACCCATATATTTTCTCATGCACAATCGTTGTCTCAGTGCCATGAGTGGTTGAATCGCATGTTGCCCAACGTAACGCGTGAGGCGGTGGTGAGTAACGCGCTGGCTGCGCAAATGGCACACGATTTGGTGACTACAGAAAACACACCTGTCGCTGCAATTGCCAGCAAACGTGCCGCAGAATTGTTTAACTTAAATGTTCTAGCCGAAAATATCGAAGATGACCCTAAAAACACTACGCGCTTTTTAGTGATTTCAAGACATGACGTTGCGCCATCCGGTCAGGATAAAACCTCATTAGTAATGGCCACCAAGAACCAACCTGGTGCTATTTTGTCTTTATTATCACCTTTGGCTGAACATGGTGTCAGCATGACTAAGCTGGAATCTCGCCCAGCTAAAGTAGGCATGTGGGAATACGTGTTTTATGTGGATATTGAGGGTCACATACAAAACGCCAATGTGGCAGCGGCGATTCAAGAAATTGAAGCACGTGCATCTTATCTAAAAAATCTGGGTTCTTACCCAGTAGCGATGATTTAAGACTCTCAAGCCTAACCGCTTAACTATTAACTTACTGTGTAAACCATGACGATACAAGCGCCAGACTATATCCGTAACATTGCCCCATACCAAGGTGGTAAACCTATCACTGAATTGGCACGCGAAATGGGCTTGCAAGTGCATGATATTGTTAAATTGGCATCTAATGAGAACCCACTAGGCATTAGTCCGAAAGCTGAATACGCGATACAAGAGGCGATTTTAGATATCGCGCGCTATCCTGATGGTAATAGTT
>NCHI01000091.1:15107-17673 GCA_002281815.1 Methylotenera sp. 24-45-7 | reverse complement strand
AACCACTCCAGCGTCCCAAGTTTTGGTCAGGGAAGAACAGCACTTTTTCGCGTTGTGCAAACCCCCACTCCAAAATTTTAGGTGCGTTAGTACTGGTGCAGACAATGCCGCCATGCTCGCCGCAAAAAGCTTTCAGATCTGCGGCCGAGTTGATATAGGTAATCGGGGTAATGGTTTCATCAAAATTCAAGACTTTATTGAGCTCACGGTAGCTACGCTCAACTTTGGCAAGGTTGGCCATGTCCGCCATAGAGCAGCCTGCTGCCATATCCGGCAAAATGGCCACTTGTTCCGGACGGCTTAAAATATCCGCTACCTCTGCCATAAAGTGCACGCCGAGAAACACAATAAATTCTGCATCCAAGTTTTCGGTATAGCGCGATAGTTTTAATGAGTCACCCGTGTAATCAGCATGGCGATAAACGCTTTCGTGCTGGTAGTGGTGACCTAAAATTACTAAGCGTTTACCTAATTTCTGTTTGGCAGCAATAATGCGGCGCTGGCAATCAGCGTCTTCTATAGACTGAAATTTTTCAAATTTAATCGGGGATACTTGCATGATGGTTTTAATTCCTAAACTCCACCGGCAATGAATGTGCTTGGTGGATTAAAACATTATTTTATAACGTTAATTGATGACGTTCACCTAATCTTTTCAGCGCGTCTACATTGGTCCAAGAAAACACGCGTTTAGCGGCTTCGCGCCAGTCTACCCATTCATAACGCAAATGCTCATCGGGTGCCAGCTTGATGGGCAAGGGCGCTGGTAAAGTTAAGCCAAATAAATGCTCACGATTTTCGGTAACCCCAGGCGCGTAGCGGTGGCGCCAATGCGGGTATATTTCATAAACATTTGAAGCCTGCCAATCTTGCAAATCGTATTTCAAGGCATCTAAGCCAGTTTCTTCATGCACTTCGCGCACGGCTGCTTGCAGAGGTGTTTCGTCACCTTCGATACTACCCGTGACAGATTGCCAATAACCTGGCTTGTCAGCACGCTCCATAATCAGTACCTGTAAGTCTGTAGTATGGATGAGCACCAGCGCAGAAATAGGAGTTTTAAAAGGTTTCAACTGGAAATATTAACTGGCTGATTTTTTGGCTAAAGTAAGATTTTTTGGTAACTGAAATACTACATTTTCAACTACACCATGTAACTCTTGCACCTGATTCGCGCCTAATGCTTGAAGTTTTGCAATCACTTCCTGCACCAAAACTTCTGGTGCTGAAGCACCTGCGGAAACGCCGATTTTTTTCTTGTTGATTAACCATTCCGACTTTAAGTAGCTGGCGTTATCTACCATATAAGCTTCAACGCCCTGATTTTGCGCTACTTCGCGCAGGCGGTTTGAGTTGGAACTGTTAGGTGAGCCAACAATAATCACCAAGTCACAGTCTTTGGCCATAATTTTTACCGCGTCTTGGCGGTTTTGCGTGGCGTAGCAGATGTCATCACTTTTAGGCGCATGAATATTAGGGAAGCGTGCTTGTAAGGCTTCAATCACTTTAGCTGCATCATCTAGTGACAAAGTCGTTTGTGTCACATAAGCCAACTTATCAGGGTTTTTTACAGTTAATCTTGCTACATCGTCCGGTGTTTCAACCAGATGCATAGATGGATCGGGTCCATCTTCTACTTGCCCCATGGTGCCTTCAACTTCGGGGTGACCTTTGTGACCAATCATGATGATTTCCATGTCGGCTTTACGCATTTTTTCAACTTCGATGTGTACTTTAGTGACTAGCGGGCAGGTGGCGTCATAGGCGGTTAAACCTCGTGCCTCAGCTTCGGCACGCACTGCTTTTGATACGCCATGTGCGCTAAAAATAACCGTGCTGCCGGGCGGAATGTCATCCAACTCTTCTACAAACACAGCGCCTTTGGCGCGTAATTCGTCGACTACAAATTTGTTGTGCACGACTTCGTGGCGCACATAAATTGGTGCGCCAAACTTTTCAAGTGCTTGTTCTACAATAATAATTGCACGATCTACCCCGGCGCAAAAGCCGCGTGGGTTAGCCAGTACAATATTGGTGTTGTTATCCATTAAATCGTCATCTCAAATTGAATCGTTGCGTAGCAAAATAACAGGTTTTTCCGCGAGCAGGCGCATCGGGTATAATCGCACAAGTTTTACTAACTGTTGAATTAAAGCCTTATGATGAAAAACACTGCAACCTTATTAATTACCTGTCCAGATGCACGCGGCATAGTAGCGGCAATCGCTGATTTTTTGCTCCAGCATAATGCCAACATTTTACACGCAGACCAGCATCAGGATGCAGAAAATAATCTGTTTTTGATGCGCGTAGAATGGGATTTTGCAGGCTTTAATTTAGACGAAGCAAGTTTTCATCAAGCATTTGCTGCCATTGCGCAAAAATTTAGTATGCAATGGCAACTAAAGCTCTCCCAGCACAAAACGCGCGTAGCGATTATGGTTTCACAATACGACCATTGTTTGGCTGATTTGTTGCATCGTCATAAAAGCGGTGAGTTAGCGTGCGAAATTCCACTTGTGATTAGCAACCATCAAGATACAGAAAAACTGGTTAAATTTTATGT
>NCHI01000091.1:0-15035 GCA_002281815.1 Methylotenera sp. 24-45-7 | reverse complement strand
TATTTTATGGGGTAGATTTCCACCATATTCCAGTGACTAAAGACAACAAAGCCGAAGCCGAAGCTGCTCAGTTCAAGTTATTCGCTGAATACAACATTGATTTAATCGTGTTGGCGCGCTACATGCAAATTTTGTCGCCAGACTTTGTGTCACGCTACCCGCAACGCATCATCAACATTCATCACTCATTTTTACCGGCGTTTATCGGTGCGCGCCCTTATCACAGAGCCTTCGAGCGTGGCGTTAAGCTCATTGGTGCTACCAGTCATTATGTGACAGAGGTGCTGGATGAAGGCCCGATTATCGAGCAAGACATTGAACGTATCTCGCATCGCGATCAAGTAGAAGATTTGATTCAAAAAGGCCGTGATTTAGAGCGCATTGTGCTCTCGAAGGCGGTGCGCTGGCATATTGAAAACCGCATTTTGTTGTATGCAAACAAAACGGTTATTTTTGACTAAGTTTTTTTAAGGCACTTAGCCGCTGATAAACACAGATAAAAACTAGCATTGCTTAATTGGATAGCAAATGCGAATTAATAAACAGATTAAATATCTGTGTGCATCCGCGTTTATCTGCGGCTAATTATTTTGAATCATTACAGAATACTTTCCAAAGCAAACAAATCCTGCACTTTTTCACGTTGGCGAATCACGGTAAATTTATCGCCATCCACCATTACTTCAGCAGCACGCGGGCGCGTGTTGTAATTGCTGGCCATGCTCATACCGTAAGCGCCAGCAGACATAATCGCCAGCAAATCGCCTTCAGCCAAAGCCAACTCTCTATCGTGGCCTAAAAAGTCACCGCTCTCACATACCGGCCCTACGATTTCATAGTTGGTCGTGTTGGCCAAGCTTGGTCGCACCGCTTCAATCGCGTGATAGGCATCATAAAGCGCGGGGCGCATCAGGTCGTTCATTGCCGCATCTACAATAGCGAAATTTTTAGTTTCGGTATGTTTTAAATATTCCACTTTGGTCACTAATACACCGGCATTGCCCACCAGCGCGCGGCCAGGCTCAAATACCAACTTCACTGGGCGTTTGCCCAATTTATCCAGCATGGCTTTTGCGTAGGCGCTGAAATCAGGCGGTGTTTCATCGCTGTAACAAATGCCGATGCCGCCACCCAAATCAATATGTTGAATATGGATATCATTTTTTTCTAGCGCATCTACTAGCGCCAATACGCGGTCGAATGCATCTAAAAATGGTGAAAGTTCGGTGATTTGTGAGCCGATATGGCAATCCACACCGTGAATGGCAATATTGGGCATGGCAGCCGCCTGCAAATAAATATCCAGCGCATCTTCGTAAGCCACGCCGAATTTATTGTTTTTTAGGCCAGTAGAAATATAAGGATGTGTTTTTGCGTCTACATTAGGGTTCACACGCAGTGACACCGGCGCCACTTTGCCCATATATCCTGCGATGTCATTCAAGCGTGCTAATTCGCTGGCAGACTCAACGTTAAAGCACAAAATACCCGCTTCGAGTGCTGCGCGCATTTCATCGGCGGTTTTCCCTACGCCTGAAAACACAACTTTAGCTGGGTCACCACCAGCGGCGATTACTCTTGCTAATTCACCGCCAGATACGATATCAAAACCAGCGCCCAATTTTGCGAATAAATTCAAAATAGCTAGGCTAGGGTTGGATTTCACCGCAAAGCATACCAAGTGGTCTGCGTGTTTGAAGCCCGCACTGAAGTTTTCAAACGCATGCGTCAGAGCTGATTTTGAATACACGTAGCAAGGGGTTGCTACGGCTTCGGCAATAGCGGGTAAAGCCACATTTTCAGCATGCAGCATATTATTTTTGAATGTAAAAGCGTTCACGGTATTCACTTCGGATATCTAAAAATTCACCATATTACTGCTTGGTGTCGGTTGGTAAAGGGTACTGCCGTTCAGGGATGTAAAGCGGGCCTTTGGTGCCACAAGCAGACAGTAAGGTGCTCACTATTATCATGATAAGAATTATGCGCGTCATGATGAATTTTCCTGATTAATGATGCCTGCATTTTAGCATAAACAGCGGTTTGCTTACGCGGGTGACTAATGTGGAAAATGTAGCGCTACCGTTTGTCAGGCTTAATTTGCCAGTCGTCAGGAAATTCTGGATTTATATGCTTAATTTTGCATAATTTAGTTTGGGAATAAAGGGATTTTATATGCAAAATTATACAAACAATGTGCAGCGTGGTTTTACTTTGATTGAGTTGATGGTCACTGTCGCTATTATTGGCATATTGGCTGCGATAGCATTTCCTAGTTATCAGCAGTACGTCGTTAGAGGCAATCGGGCAGCTGCGCAGGCGGAGATGCTTGATATTGCGAGTCGGCAGCAGCAATTTTTGCTTGCGGATAGAGAGTATGCAGATTTGAGTAAACTTAACACTAGCGGCTATGCGATGTCGGCAGAGGTGAGTGCCAAATATACTCTCACAGTTGATGTTGATAATACCGCAACGCCACCTTCATACACTATCACCATGACACCTACAGGCACTCAAACTGAAGACGGGGCGCTGACTTTGAATAGCGCAGGCGTTAAAACGCCTGCCAGTAAATGGCAATAATTATGCGCAATCTTAATTCATTTAAATTACAGCGCGGTGCATTGTTATTAGAAGTGCTGGTAACTTTAATCATTCTAGCTATAGGCTTGCTGGGTTTGGCTGGCTTGCAAACGCGCTTGCAAGCATTAGAAATGGAATCATATCAACGTGCGCAGGCGTTATTGTTGCTGAATGATATGGTGAATAGAATTCAAACTAATCAGAATGCCGCAGGAAGTTACGTCACTGCTCAAGCGTTGGGCGCTGGTGAGGCCTGTCCACTCGGTGTTGCCACGCAACAGGAGCGAGACTTGCTATGGTGGGTGGGCGTGGCTGTGTTGAAAGTGTAGGTAGCAATCAATATATGATTACTGTGGTTTGGCAAGGCTTAACACCCATTTCTGCGCCACCAGCAAGTGTTAGTTGTGGGGCGGGGCTTTATGATTCAGCCACAAGCAAATGTAGCGATGATTTATGTCGCCGTGCGATTACCACTATTGTTCGTATAGCCACTTTATCATGATGAAGCCGCAAACTTTAGCTTCAAATATTCAAGCGATGCAACGTGCAAACCAAGCAGGATTTAGCTTGTCTGAGCTTATGGTGGCTACCGTACTAAGTATGCTGGTAATTTTGGCGCTCACCGCATTGTTCATGAACGTGAACAGAACCAACGCTGAGTTGGCAAAAACCAGCAGTCAAATTGAAAATGGTCGTTTTGCCCTGCAAATCTTGCAAGATGATGTTGCACACGCAGGTTTTTGGGGTGAATACGTTCCAGAGTTTGATAACCTCACCTCCAAAGCCTCGCCAGAGGGCGATCCACTGCTAATGCCCGCTACGCCGAGAGCGGTACCTAATCCTTGCATGCCATACTCGGATTGGGCAGACGCTGATAAGCACAATTTGATTGGTATTCCAGTCCAAGTGTATCGAGAAACTTCACCTTCAGGCACCGCGTGCCTGACTGATTTTTCGACGGACAGAAAAGAGGGAACGGATTTATTGGTAGTTAGGCATGCTGAAACTTGTGTGGCTGGGTCCGGTGGAAACTGTGATGATGTTGTGGCTGGTAATTTGTACTTTCAGGCATCGCGAACCTACAACAACTACTGCCTTGCTCCTTTGGTTGCGGAGATTAAACCGTTTGTACTCTCCAATACGGCAACCGACTTTAACGGCATGACAGCTAAAGATTGCCAAACGCCTATCGTGCAAAAACGTAAATTTATTTCCAACGTCTACTACATTCGCGACTATGCCGCTACCCAAGGTGATGGCATTCCAACATTAATGCAGTCAACACAAGACGGCACATTGGCGCACGCAGAAGCGGTGCCTTTGATTGAAGGCATAGAGGCTTTTCATGTGGAGTTGGGCGTAGATAACAAAAGCGATTCGGGTGGAGATGTAAACTATGCCAATAGCATTACTTGGGCAAGCCCAAGTAATCTAACCTCTCCTACTAACCGCGGTGATGGAGTTCCTGATGTGTTTATCAGTTGTGCTGATGCCTCGGCAGCTTGCGGTGCATTGCAGTTAGCTAATGTGGTTTCGGTCAAATTATATGTGCTGGCACGTGCTGATTCACCAACCACAGGCTATACCGACAGCAAAACCTACACACTAGGCACATTAGCGATTCCGGCGTTTAACGACAGTTATAAACGTCACGTTTTTTCCACTACGGTACGTATTCATAACGTGGCAGGAAGAAGGCTCACCCCATGAAAACGCAGGCATTCCCCGATAAACAAAGCGGGATCACCTTGTTAATGGGCATGATTATGCTGGTACTTATCACCTTAATGGTGACCAGTGCTTTCATGCTGAGCAATACTAATCTCAGGGCTGTAGGTAACATGCAAGCCAAAGATGAAGCTATCGCTGCGGCGAACTTGGCGATCGAGCAAGTATTAAGCTCACCTTTTACTGTGTCGCCAGTAGCTGAGACAGTCGAAGTAGACATTAACAACGATGGTACCCCTGATTACACAGTATCGATAGCTAAGCCCGAATGTATTGCGGTCTCTGTAGACACACAAGGCGCAAAAAGTAGTGTTGCGCTGGCTGGTATGACGATTTCTAGTTGGAATAGCGTGTGGGATATTGTTGCTGAAGTAAATGATAATAAAACGGGTGCCAAAACTGCAGTGAATGCTGGGGTGCGAGTGCTATTAACCGAAACGCAAAAGAATGCAGTGTGTAGTTAATGAGTTGGATGATGGGATATGGTCATGAAAAATAATCTCTTAAAACGTTTGCTAGTTGCCATTACTCTGCTATGGCATACCAGTGTAATGGCAGAAGATATTGATCTATTTGTTGATCCACAGGCGATTGAAACTACGGTGCCGAATGTATTGATTGTTCTAGATAACACCGCAAACTGGAGCACTGCATTTACTAACGAAATGGCAGCATTAAAATCCGTGTTGGATGGCTTGACTGTAAACAAATTCAGGGTAGGTTTAATGCTTTATAGCGAAACTGGGGGAGGCAATGGAAACCCTGGCGGGGCTTATGTACGTGCCGCTTTGCGCATGATGGACGCCACTAATAAAACGACTTATTCAAATCTTATTACCAGTTTAAGCGAAAGCGGAGACAGAGGTAATGGCCGCGCATTAGGTCTAGCCATGATGGAAGCCTACGCTTACTTTGACGGACAAACTGCCTACGCAGGTGCGAATAAAGTAAAGCGCGATTATGCAGGTAATGCTAATGGTTCGTTAAGCACACAATCTAGAGCTGTTTATGCTTTGCCAGGCAATGCTTTTGTTTCCAGCACCAGTGCTACTTATGTACCTCCTACGGCAGCTGCATGTCCCAAAAACTATATTATTTATATAGGGAATACGACTGCCACTGGTAACGTCACCAAAGACAACAACAGTGACAATACAACTGCGTCAGATAAATTAAAAGCTTTAGGTACTGCTAGTGCAATAGCCGAGATCCCGATTTCACCTTCAGGTTTTTCTGACAATGTCGCGAATGAGTGGGCACTGTTCATGAAGAACAGTGTGCACAACATTTCTACTTATACTATCGATGTGAGTCAGGGTGATAGCGGCAATGGTCCAGCCAACAGTGCATTGCTCAAAAGTATGGCAACTGTGAGTGGTGGCGATTATTTCAAAGTGAGTTCAACTACTAGTGCTGGTGCTGAGATTAGCAATGCTTTAAACAATATTTTTTCTAAAATTCAATCCGTTAACAGCGTATTTGCCTCAGTAAGTTTGCCGGTCAGCGTCAACACACAAGGCACATATTTAAATCAGGTTTACGTGGGGATGTTTAGGCCAGATGCGAACAGATTGCCTAGATGGAATGGCAACTTAAAGCAATATAAATTAGGTTTTGAAGGTACAGGTCAAGCACTAAAACTACTGGATGCCGATGACGCCGATGCCATTAACCCGGTCACTGGTTTCGTTGCAGAATGTGCTCGTAGCTACTGGACCCCTTTAGCAGTCGATTCGTATTGGGAATTCAGTGCCTTAGCACGTGAAGGTGGTTGTATTGGTAAAGAAAGCTCTAACAGCCCGGATGGTAATATTGTGGAGAAAGGTGCGCAGGCGTTCGTATTAAGAAGTAGCCCCAACCGAGTTGTAAAAACCTGTGCGGCCGCGGGTTGCGATACTTTATTAGACTTCAATGCTGCCAATGTAACTACTGCGAACTTGGGTGCCGCTTCATCTACAGAGCGAGACACTATCATTAGCTGGCTCAGAGGGCTTGATGTGCAAGATGAAAATAGTAACGAAATTAAAGATGGCACAGGAGCTGCACCTAACAATGTGGCAGAAATGCGTTCATCGGTTCATGGAGATATTGTGCACTCACGTCCAGTGGCGATTGAGTATGGAACTGGCATTGGTGTAGTGGTATTTTATGGTGGTAACGATGGCTTATTACGAGCTGTCAACGGTAATCGTGGCGATTCGCCAGCCGACTCTGATGCGGGGCGAGAGCTATGGAGTTTTGTACCGCCAGAATTCTTTAGCAAGATTAAACGCAATTATGACAACAGCGTTGCTATAGCATTTGCGGGCTACGACAATACCGACGCGCGTGCCAAAGATTATGGTGTGGATGGCCCAGTGACTGCTTATAACGAAGGTGGTGTTGCCTATCTTTATGTCACTATGAGGCGCGGTGGTAACGCAATCTATGCATTTGATGTCACTAACCCAGAATCCCCTGCTTTAATGTGGAGAAAAGACAGTGGCGATCTATCCGAATTAGGGCAAACTTGGTCTGCTGCCAAAGTATTTAAAACTAGCCAATATCCCAATCCATTGCTGATTATGGGTGGAGGCTATGACACCTGCCATGATGAAGATACTGATACCAACAACTGCGGTAGTTTAGGCAAGCAGATTTTTATTATGGATGCTGTGAGCGGTGAGCGAATCGTTAGTTTTGCTACTGAGAGCAGTGTGATTGCGGATGCAACTATCATTCCTGATAGCAATGGAAACGCTAAATATATCTATATTGCTGATTTGGGAGGTAACGTCTATCGCATCTCAGGGGCAACTTCCAACGCAGAGATTAGTCCATCTACCGCCGCTGCAGAAGACCCGGCTTCATTCACTATGACCAAAATAGCCTCTTTTGGCGGTGCTGGCGTCGATAACCGAAAATTTATGTTTGGCCCAGATGTGGTTGATGAAAACGGAACTTATGTTTTATTGTTAGGCTCTGGTGATCGCGAAAAACCTGTAGATTTTTATAGCAATTCAAATGCGGTCAGCAACCGTTTCTATATGATTAAAGATCAGCCTGCGAATGCAGATTGGTTGGCCAGCGAAGCGACTAATTGTGGTGGTGTTCCTATCATCTGTGAGGCGTCTTTATTTGCGATTACCACTAACGACACCCCAAGTAATGACGCGCTTAATGCTAAAAAAGGCTGGTCTTTAGGCATGAACACAAGCGAACAGGTGGTGACCTCCGCAATTACCGTCTTCGGCACGGTCACGTTTAGTACGCATCAGCCCACCGGTGTGCAAACAGACGCTTGTACTCCGAGCTTAGGTACTGCCAGGGTTTATAACATTAATTATCGTAACGCAGCACCAATAGCCGGGTTTTTACAACGCGGTTCAGAAATTGCTGGTGGCGGTTTGCCGCCATCCCCAGTTGCCGGGCAAGTGATTTTGGATGATGGTAGTATCGTGCCATTTATTATTGGTAGTGGCGTTGACTCTGCGTTGCAGGGCGGCCTGCCTCCAACTCCACCAACTGTCAGCAGACCAAAAAGTAGAGTGTACTGGAACATTAAAAAATAATGATGCAGTCAATTCTTATGATTACACCAAAGCAGAAAGCAATGTGCGATGAAGATACTAACTAAAGCGCAAGGTTTTACTTTGGTTGAATTGATGACAGCTATTGCTGTTCTGAGCATATTGCTGTCTGTTGCCTTGCCTTCTTTCGAGAATATGTTGCTCAGTGGCAGGCTACGCTCATACGCTAATGAGCTGGTTGCCAGTGCTTATTTGGCACGTTCCGAAGCGATTAAAACTAATTCAGTAGTTAGGCTTTGCGCGTCCTCCAACGGCACTAGCTGTGACGGTAGTTGGGGGCAAGGTTGGGTAATACTACGTAGTGACGGCGCCGTCGTTCAAGCCCATGGTGCCTTAGCGGATGGATATGCCATCAATGCAGGTGCAACCACACTGAGCTTTAAAGCAACAGGCATAGGTGCTACGCAAACTACACTTACCGTGTGCAAAGCAACACCTAGTCCTGGCAATCAGGAGCGTGTAGTTACGATTAGTGCTACGGGTAGGCCGTCGGTTTCCAAAACCACTACAGGTTCTTGTTGATACATTAGTTAGCCTGATTAGTTGAGAGTTTGCTAATCAGCTGTTCAATCACCGTACCGTCTTTCTCAGTTTTACGAATTTTTACAGGTAAATACTGGTATTCAGTAGCCAGCCAAATTTCGGTTTTTTCATCGTCATCGCTGCTTTTGAGTAGATGTATGGTTTTTAGCTCGCCAAATTTACTGCTAATGGTCTCTTCGCCTTCAAAAGTATAGTCATAAGTGCGTAGTTTTTTGCCGTTGGTCATGGTGATCTGTAAATTGTCCAGTGGCGGCGTAAACATAAACTGATACATAAAGCTTAAAAAATCCTGCGTACCGTCTGCCAACTTCACGCGGCTCTCACCTTTTGCGTTGCGCATGGTGAGTAATCTTTTTTCCCAATCAAAGCTGGCAGTTTGGGATTTCTTGGCACTGGTGCCGTACTGATACGAATAAAAGTCAGGTCTTAAGCCTGCATCAGTAACAGTGCCCTCACTTTTTTGCACTAAATTACTAAAAAACAATGAGACCAAACCTTTGGCTTCGGTTTGGCTGTAGATGCTGTAACGTTTGTTTTTATCAATGCTAAACGTGATTTTGGTCGTGCCGGCCGCACTGCTGTCGTTGCCACGTTTTACTTCAAGCTCGGCTTCCACTTGGGTGTAAACGATTTTTTCCGGATCTGGCTCAAACTGATATGGCGAGTCTTGTGCGGTGCTGTTTTGTGTTTCAGGCCTATTTTCGCCAGCATTGCCTAATGGCGCCATGTTTAAGGTGGCCGAACTTAAGGTGCCTAAGTCATTACTCGCACTAGGTTGTGGCTGTAGTTCAGCTGCTGGCGGCTTGTCTGGTTGCGGGTCACGTCTTTGTTGGGCAGTTTTTTCTTCTACATTCACCAGACGAGCCTCTATCATTTGCGGCTCGCTGTCGGTTTCTGGTAAGTCAAAGCTAAACACCATGACCGCAATCAGGTGTATCAACAAAGATGGTAATACTGCCAGCAACAGTTTGCGGTGTTGTTTTAATTGCAGTAATGAATGCCGCAGTTTATTGATCATGACGCTGATGTTTGTTGATAAGTTGCGCGGTAATTAAACCATTTATGAGTCCAAATACCAGTGCCGCGAGTGCAAACACCGGTATTAAATAAGCTACGCTGGCATGGGGAATTAGCCATAAGCGCACGACCAGAAGCTGCCCGCCGATGTGCGCAAATGCAGCCAAAATGCTCAAGCTGACCGCGCCGAAGTAACGTTTTGGTAAGTGTACTGCCAGCCCCAGCACACCTAAGCTCAAGATGGCGCCACTTAAACTCAGCGCAAACGTGGGTGATAAAAACTGCCCCAATAACAAGCTACTGGCAAATACGCGCAGAATGCTCACCCAAGCTGCGGTAGCAAAATTATAACGTAACAGCACATATAAAGTGACGATGTTGGCAATGCCGGGTTTAACACCGGGCAACGGTGAAGGCAACAGTGCTTCTACCATATGCAGCGCAATTGCAAATGCAGCCAACTTTGCAATACGGTGGTCGTCGGAAGTGGTTTGAATCTGCATAGTGGCTTAATCTTGATGGGGCAATGTCGATTAGTCAATAAGATTGTATTTTTAGATGGATTGCCATGATCTGCTGCCTTGCAGTGATGCTTAAATGTCACTGCGAGTGCAGCGTGGCAATCTAGGATTTTGCAATTGCTGCATTAATAATTAAGCGTGTCGTAAGGTTTTTTCTCACCGATGAGTTCTAGGCTAATTTGATTGGGTAAACAAATTGCAGCTTGGCCGCTATGATTAAGCCAGCCTTGATGTACGCAATACTGATTATGGCATGGCGATTTGGCAAAACGTGCTTTGCCATGTGCGATGTGTATTACCGCCTCGCCCAAGGCACCTGTTACTTGCACATGGCGCGCTAAATTCAAGTCATAAGTGGCGTGCACTTTGTCACCAACGCGAATTTGTACTTTGGCAGCATGTTCATGCGACCATAAGTGTTGGAACAAATAAACCACCAAGACGCTACTGATAGCGATCACTAGCCAATCACCAATGCGCAGGTGGGTGATGGAATTTTTAATCTGTGTGAATGACGCGAACATGATGGTTTTTTTCAAAGTTAGCATCTGACCAGTTTAGTTTTTTGGCCATGGCTTGCGTGATGACTACATTCGACTCTGCATCAATCACCATAAAATGGGTGATGCCTAATTTGGCAGCGGCTTGAGGTTTGTCTGCAGGCGCTGCAATAAAAATCGGTTTGGATGCCACATCAGATAACACGCCAGCCTTGTTGTGGGGCGGAATCAACACCGTCACCGCCTGTGTATGTTGCACTGGGTAGCCATTACGTGGATCTATGATATGGCAATAGCGTTTGCTATTGCGCATGAAATAACGCTGATAATCACCAGAAGTACCAATCGCCCAACCGTCATCTAAATCTAAAGTGGCAATTGCACTCGGGTTGCGTGGGTGTTGTATGCCCACACGCCAAGGTTTATCGCCATTTTTGCCGATGGCAATAATATTGCCGCCTATATTAATCAGCGCATTATTAACCTGCTGCTGGCGCAAATAATGGGCGGCCATGTCCAGTGCGTAACCTTTGGCATAACCGCCCAAATCCAGCTTGACCTGCGGGTTGTTGCTATAAGCCGTGTGGTTTTTAATCACGATATCGGCCATGCTAGGCTTGTCTTTTACTAATGAAGCTATTTTTGCTTCATCAATTTCAATCGCAGCAAATTCATCTTTATGAAACCCCCAGTGGCTGATTAAATGCCCAATGGCCGGATTGAACAAGCCTTGCGATTGACTAGATAAGGCTTGAGCATCCTCCAGCATGTTTGCAAGTTGCAGGCTTAAATTGATGGGTGCGTTGCCTTGCGCGAATGCGCTATTGAGTTTGCCCAGTTCGCTGGGCTTGCCTTGTTTGTCAGTTTTCCAGGCATGTAGTTGCTGATGCAGTTGCTGAAAATCGCGCAAAATATGGTTTGATAAAACTGCGGCACGCTCATCGGTCTCGCCTACAATACTGATATCTACCAAGGTGCCAAATACATAACTTTGGCTATGGTGGAGCGGTGCTTGCTGAAAGCTACGCAGAGTAAACAAGCCTAAGGCTAGCAACGCAATCAACAACAAGCGAGTTAGCCACTTACGCATGTTAATGGCGTATCTTTGCTAACGTTTCTTCCAAGGCGTCCAACATCATGCTGGCCGGATTGCAGTCAGTTTGTGCTGCAATTTCCACCATGCCCGTTGGGCTGGTGACGTTAATTTCGGTAAGATAATCACCAATCACATCTAAGCCCACTAAAAATAAGCCGTGTTGTTTGAGTGTTTTGCCGACAGTGCTCGCAATTTCAAAGTCACGGGCAGTGAGCTTTTGCGCAACACCAGTGCCACCAACAGCAAGATTACCGCGTGTTTCACCTGCCATTGGAATGCGCGCTAGGGCATAAGGCAATGGCGCGCCATCAATCACAATAATGCGTTTATCACCTTGCAGAATTTCCGGTAGATAACGTTGCGCCATGATGGTGCGCGTGCCAAAATCGGTAATGGTTTCTAATATCACGCTGATGTTGGGGTCATTTAAACCCAATCTGAAAATACTGCTGCCGCCCATACCATCGAGAGGTTTCACCACAATATCCTGATGTGTATTCAAAAAGTCTCTAATTAGCTGATTATCAGCCGTGACCAAAAATTCCGGTGCAAATTGTGGAAAGCGTGTGACCGAGAGTTTTTCGTTCCAGCCACGTATCGCTGCCGGATGATTAAATACGTTTGCACCTTGCTGCGCGGCAATTTCCAGCAGATATGTGCTGTACAGATACTCATTATCAAACGGTGGGTCTTTGCGCATGATAATTGCGTCAAACTCAGCCGGGCTATATTCAGCCGCCGTCGATACTTGGTAGCTGTCGGCGCTAAATTCAAATGCCAGGCTGTTGACTCTGGCCTGATCGCCACGCAAGAATAAATCATGTTGCATACTCACAAACAACGTATGACCACGTTTGCTGGCCTCGCGCATGATGGCGATGCTGGTGTCTTTGTAGGTTTTGAGTGTATCTAACGGGTCTAGAATGAATAACAGTTTCATGGCTGATTTACGCTTTATTGATTCAGCGGGTTTTGTTCCTGCAATTCAATCGCAGCAGCCAACAACGCCAACCTTGCTACTACACCGTACGCATAAAAACGGTTGGGGGCTGCATCAGGCGCGCCTGCGCAATCTGGCAATGTGCATGGTTTTTCAAACGCCAGCGGTACAAAGTGTGAGCCTGGTGCATTTAGGTTTTCGTCTATGCCACGGCCAGTGTGTACACGATAAAAACCGCCAATCACAAAGTGATCCATCATGTACACCACGGGTTCAGCCACCGCATCATTGATACTTTCAAACGTGTACACGCCTTCTTGAATAATGACCTCGCTGACTTGCAGACCTTCCTTCACTACCGCCATTTTGTTACGTGTTTTGCGGTTGAGTTCACGCACGTCATCTGGAGATTTTACCGTCATGATGCCCATGCCATAAGTGCCGGCATCGGCTTTTACAATCACAAACGGCTCTTGGGTCACACCATATTCTGCGTATTTAAGTTTGATTTTATCTAATAGCCGCTCAACTTTTAGCGCTAAGCATTCTTCACCGGTACGCGCGTTAAAGTCAATTTCGCCACAGGTATCAAAATATGGGTTTAACAACCACTCATCAATGCCAATCAACTGTGAGAACTCACTGGCAACCCGGTTGTAAGCTTCAAAGTGCTGCGATTTGCGGCGCGTACTCCAGCCTGCATATAGCGGCGGAATCAGGTCTTGCTCCAGATTTTCCAAAATTTCCGGAATACCGGCAGATAAATCGTTATTCAATAAAATGGCACAGCTATCAAACTCTGGCAAAGTCACGCCGTCTACTACCACTTCGGGCAGCTTGATGCGGTTACCGACACGCACGATGGGTTCTAGCAATAAAGTCTGCCCGCCTTGCGTTTCAAATTTGGTGGGTGCGGTAATTTCAGGCGAAATTGAACCCACGCGTACATTCATGCCTGCGTGCCTTAAAATCTCAGCCAACTCATACACATTGCGCAGATAATAAGTGTTGCGGGTGTGGTTTTCGGGAATCAACAGCAGGCGGTGCGCTTCCGGGCAGATTTTTTCAACCGCCACCATGGCTGCTTGCACACAGAGATGCAAAAATTCAGGATTGAGGTTATTAAAACCACCCGGAAACAGATTGGTGTCTACCGGGGCTAATTTAAAACCTGCATTGCGTAAATCAACAGAAGCGTAAAAAGGCGCGGCATAGTCTAGCCATTGCGTGCGGAACCAGTGTTCGATTTTTGGCATGGCGTCGAGCATGCTTTTTTCTAAACTGAGTAGTGGGCCATTGAGCGCTGTTGTCAGGTGAGGAACCATAATTACCCTTAATATTAATATGCTAAGCGTGACTGCACTGTATACCAGTTAAGCCGTTTGCACTACATGCTGCGTTTGCGCGATTTATATGACTTGTTGCGCCTGAAGGTCAGCATGATAGCTACTTCTTACCATGGGGCCACTGGCGGTATTATTAAAGCCCATGGCATCTGCTTTTTCACGTAATTCTTCAAATATTTTCGGTTCTACATAACGCATCACGGGTAGGTGGTGTACGCTGGGTTGCAGATATTGCCCCAGCGTAAGCATGCTCACATTGTGCGCACGTAAGTCGCGCATCACTTGCAGAATTTCTTCGTCCGTTTCACCCAAGCCTAGCATGAGCCCAGATTTAGTGGGTACGTGCGGATACAGCGCCCCAAAGGTTTTGAGTAAATTGAGCGAGTTTTGATAATCAGAGCCCGGGCGTGCTTGCTTGTAAAGTCTAGGGATTGTTTCCAGATTATGATTCATCACATCTGGCGGCGCTTCACTCAAAATTTTCATCGCCACATCCAGACGACCGCGGAAGTCTGGCACCAAAATCTCGATTTTGATATTGGGTGAGTGCGCACGTACTGCCTTAATGCAATCTACAAAATGCTGCGCACCACCGTCGAGTAAATCATCACGGTCTACACTGGTAATCACCACATAATTCAGCTTCATCTGCGCAATAGTGCGCGCTAGATTTTCAGGTTCGTTAATATCGGGTGGCAAGGGTTTGCCATGTGCCACGTCGCAAAACGGGCAGCGTCGCGTACAAATGTCGCCCAAAATCATAAAAGTGGCAGTACCACCGCTGAAGCACTCGCCGATGTTGGGGCAGCTTGCTTCTTCACACACCGTGTGTAAATTGTTTTCACGTAATACGCGCTTGATTTCTTGATAGCGCGCAGAGTCTGGCGCTTTCATGCGTATCCATTCCGGCTTGCGTTGCGCAGGCTGTGGAATGATTTTAATCGGAATGCGCGAGGTTTTTGCCGCGTCTATTTCCTTCACGCCGGCAATTTTTGCTTTGGGGTTTTTGCTGGTAGTTGACTCAGTCATGCGTTTTTATTTCATCCATGATGGCTGATAGGCTCAGCACTTAAACAATTTTGCAGTTTCAGCAATAGCATTTCACCCAGCGCGTCGGCGTCGGCATTAATGCCTAAGTCTCGCGTCTGTATAACCTGCAAACCTGCATAACCACAGGGGTCGATTGCTGAAA